>JBILVW010000136.1:0-7363 GCA_044370205.1 Pirellulales bacterium
TGAGGATGCCGAGCGTGGCGTGCGGCCGCCAGCGAGGCAACTCATGCCGCCTGCGAGCCGGGTTGGGCTCCACGGGGTCGGCCGTCAGACGAGGAGTTCCTTGACCACGTGCCCGTGCACGTCGGTGAGTCTGAAATCGCGGCCCTGGAAGCGGTAGGTGAGCTTCGTGTGGTCGAAGCCGAGGAGATGCAGGATCGTGGCCTGGAGGTCGTGAATGTGCACCATGTCGCTGGCCACCTTGAAGCCGAGGTCGTCGCTCGCTCCGTGCACATGTCCGGGCTTCACGCCGCCTCCCGCCATCCAGATCGAGTAGCAGTCGGGATAGTGGTCGCGGCCCAGGATGCCACCAGCCGCCGTGCGGCCCTCGCGAAACGGCGTCCGCCCGAATTCGCCGGTGCAGAGCACGAGCGTATCGTCGAGGAGGCCGCGCTGCTCGAGGTCCTCGATCAAGGCCGCCGCCGGCTTGTCGAACGTGGCCGCCTTCTTCGTGAGGCCGTCGCGGATGTCCTCCGCCGGGTTCGTGCCGTGGAAGTCCCAGCCCCAGTCGAAGAGGTGCACGAACCGCACCCCTTGCTCCACGAGCCGCCGGGCGAGGAGACAGTTGTTGGCGAGGCTCGCCTGACCGGGCTTTGCCCCGTAGGCGTCGAGCACGGCCTGCGGTTCTTTGGAGATGTCCATCACGTCGGGCACGCTCGCCTGCATCCGGAAGGCGAGTTCGTATTGGGCGATCCGGGTGACGGTCTCGGGATTGCCGAGCTCGCGGGCCTGCAGCTCGTTCAAGTCCTTGATCGCATCGAGGCTCTTTCGCCGCATGGCCCGGTCCATGCCCGGCGGATCCGACACGTAGAGCACGGGATCACCCTTCGAGCGGCACTGCACGCCCTGGTAGACGCTCGGCAGGAATCCCGATCCGAAGCTGCTCGTCCCCCCGTTGGGCTGCACTCCGGAGGAAATCAGCGTGACGAACCCTGGCAGATTGGCGTTCTCCGTGCCGAGGCCATAGGTCACCCAGCTGCCGAGGCTCGGCCGACCGGCCCGCGGCGAGCCCGTGTAGACCATGAGCTCGGCGGGCGCGTGGTTGAATTGATCCGTGAACATGCTCCGCACCAGGCAGAGCTTGTCGGCCACGCGATGGAGGTTGGGAATCGCGTCGGAGAGTTCCATGCCGCTCTCGCCGCACTGCACCCACTTTCGCCGGGTGCCGAGCAGCTTCGGCGTGCCACTGGTGAACGCGAACTTCTTGCCGGCGATCGTTTCCGCCGGACAATCCTCGCCGTCGTGCTTCACGAGCAGCGGCTTGTGGTCGTACAGGTCGAGGTGCGGCGGCGATCCCGTAAGGTGAATCACGATCATCCGCTTGGCCTTGGCTGGCAGCGGCGGCAGCTTCGGGGCCATCGGATCGGCGGCGGTCGCCGGTGCCGCCGCCGTTGCGCCCAGCAGCTCCTGCATCGCGATCGCGCCGATGCCACCGGCCATGCCACCGAGCAGATGGCGGCGGGTCGCGAGAAGTGTGCGTTCGAGAATCGGATCCATGCGAGGGCACCTCACGGGCACATGAAGGTTTCGTCGAGGTTGAGGATCACGTTCGCCACCACGGTCCAGGCGGCGAGGTCGGCGACGTCGGTGCCGAGGTCGGCTGGGATCGGGCCGAGCGGATCGGTGGCCATCTTTGTGGCGTCGGCCTGATCGGGCTCGAAGTCGGTGCGGGCATCGTCGTGGAGTCGCACGAGTCGATCGACCTCGGCGGGACTCGGCCGGCGGGCGAGCACGAGCCGGAAGCCGCGGGCGGCGCGTTCAGCCGCGGATGGGCCCCCTTCCCGCACCATCCGCCTGGCGAGCGCCTGGGCCGCCTCGACGTAGGCCGGGTCGTTGAGGGTCACGAGCGCCTGGAGCGGTGTGTTGGAACGCGGCCGACGAACCGTGCAGACCTCCCGCGACGGCGCGTCGAACGTGGCCATCGAGGGATACGGGTTGCTTCGCCGCCAGGTGGTGTAGACCGCGCGGCGGTAGCGGTCTTCGCCCGTGCTCGTCTGCCAGTCGATGCCGCCGCCGAACGCCGCGGCGAGCCCGAGGTTGGGCTGCGGCGGGTTCACGCTCGGCCCCCCCTTCTTCCGCGAGAGGAGCCCGGACGCGGCCAAGGCCTGATCGCGGATCACCTCGGCCGAGAGCCGTACCCGCGGCCCGCACGCGATCAGGCGATTCTCGGGATCACGGGCCACGAGGTCGGGCGGGCATTTCGACGTCTGCCGGTAGGCGGCGCTCGTCACGATCAGCCGCTGGATCGTCTTCGTGTCCCACCTGCGGGCGGTGAGTTCGGTGGCCAGCCAATCGAGCAGTTCCGGATGGCTCGGCAGATCACCCTGGCTGCCAAACTCTTCGCTCGTGGAGACGATGCCGATCCCGAAGAGCCGCTCCCAGATTCGATTGACGACCACCCGGGCCGTGAGCGGGTTGGCAGGATCGACGAGCCACTTCGCGAGCGCGAGCCGGTCGAGCCGGCCCGCTTCACCGACAGGGGGCGAATGGAAGGTGGCCGGCATGCCCTCTGCGACCTCGTCGCCGAGGTTCTGCCAGTTGCCGCGGAGCTGGATCTTCGTGACCCGTCGCGTGTCGCCGGCAAGCTCCTGAAGCACAGGCACCGTCATCCGGGGCGTGGCAGCCAGCTGCTTGCGGAGGTCGTCGATGATCCGGCGGGCAGGCTGAAATTCCGGAGGCTCCGGACCATCCTTCGGCGCGGGCTTCGCGAGCTGCGGGATGCCCTGCTCGATGGCCGCGATCTCCCGCTCGATGGCCGCCCGCCTGGCATCGACGTCAGCCCACGGGATCTCGACGAGCGGCGACTCGTCGCGGCGGTCGGCATCGGCCGTGTTGTTGAGGATGGCGTAGAGCTGGAAGTATTCCTTCTGCGAGAGCGGGTCGTACTTGTGGTCGTGGCACTGGGCACAGGCCATCGTCGTGCCCATCCAGGTGCTCATCGTCGTGTTCACGCGGTCGATGATCGCGACGGTGCGAAACTCCTCGTCGATCGTGCCGCCTTCGTTGTTCGTGAGCGTGTTGCGATGGAAGGCGGTGGCGACCTTGTCGTCGAGCGTCGCCTCCGGCAGCAGGTCGCCGGCGAGCTGGCGGACCGTGAATTCGTCGAACGGCATGTTGGCGTCGAAGGCCCGGACGACCCAATCTCGCCAGCCCCAGATCGTTCGCGGCGGGTCGTCGGCGTAGCCGGCGCTGTCGGCGTAGCGGGCCAGGTCGAGCCACTGCCGGGCCTGATGCTCCCCGTAGCCGTCGTGGGTCAGGAGACGGTCGACGAGTTTCTCGACGGCGTCGGGCGACGCGTCGGCCACGAAGGCGTCGACCTCGTCGGGCGAAAGCGGGAGGCCAGTGAGGTCGAGTGCCAGCCGCCGGGCGAGCGTGGCCCGGTCGGCCTCGGGCTGTGGCGCCAGGCCCTCGGCCTCCAGCCGCGCGAGGATGAACCGATCGATGTCGTTCTTGGGCCAGGCCGCGTTCTTCACCGCGGGCACCGCCGGCCGCTTCGGGGGCACATAGGCCCAATGCGGCTCGTACGTCGCGCCGGCGGCAATCCACCGCCGCAGGAGATCGACCTGTTTGTCGGGCAACGGCTCGCCGGCATCTGGCGGCGGCATCACCACGTCGGGGTCGGTCGACGTGATCCGGGCGATGAGCTCGCTCTCGTCGGGCTTGCCGGGCACGATCGCCGCATGGCCCTCGAGGTCGGCCGTCGCTCCGGCGAACGTGTCGAGCCGCAGCCCCTCGTCGCTGCCGCCGGCCCTGCCCTCGGGATCCGGCCCGTGGCACCGCACGCAGCGGTTGGAGAGGATGCCCTTGATGTCGCGGGTGAACGACGGCGGTGCATCGGCCGCGGCCGCCGAAGCGGCCGTCCACAGGCTGCCGATCGCCGCAAGGACGACCACTCGCGTCATCGAGTTGCACATGGAGATTACGGTATCACGCCATGATGCCCTTGACCACCTTGCCGGCCACGCCAGTGAGCCGCACGTCGAGCCCCTGGAACTTCGTCGTCAGCCGGTGATGGTCGATGCCCATCAGGGCGAGCATCGTGGCGTGGAGATCGTGCACGGCCACGACGTTGTCTACGGCACGGTAACCAAGCTCGTCGGTCGCCCCCCAGGTGGTGCCGGGCTTGATGCCTCCGCCGGCGAGGAACACGCTGAACGAGAGGATGTGGTGGTCGCGGCCGGTGCCCTGCCCCATGGGCGTGCGGCCGAATTCGCCCCCCCAGAGCACGAGCGTGTCGTCGAGCAGCCCGCGGCGGGCGAGATCCTCGATGAGGGCGGCGGATGCCTGGTCGACCCTGGCCGCTGCGTCTCTCATACCCTCTTCAATTCCGTTGTGATGATCCCAGTTTCGATGGTAGAGCTGGATCATCCGTACGCCCCGCTCGGCGAGCCTGCGGGCGAGCAGGCAGTTCGAGGCGAACGATCCGTCGCCGGGCTGCTTCACGCCGTAGAGATCGAGCGTCTCCTGCGTCTCGCCGGCAAAGTCGGTGAGCTCCGGCACGCTCGTCTGCATCCGAAAGGCCATTTCATACTGGGCAATCCGCGTGGCGATCTCGGGATCGTTCTGCTCCTGGGCGAGAAATCCGTTGAGTTTCGCAATCTCCTCGACCACCTGCCGCTGGGTGCTCTGGCAGACGCCTTCGGGGTTGCCGATGTAGTGAACGGCATCCCCCTTCGACTGAAACATGATGCCCTGGAACCGACTGGGGAGCACGCCGCTCGACCACTGCCGCGCCGAGATCGGCTGCTGCCCCGACTTGCCGACCGACGTGAGGACGATGAACCCGGGCAGCTCCTGCGTGGCCGATCCGAGCCCGTAGAGCAGCCAGGAGCCCATGCTCGGCCGCCCCTTGATGATCGACCCCGTGTTCATGAAGGCGTGGGCCGTGTCGTGGTTGATCTGCTCGGTCTGCATCGAGCGGATCACGCACAGCCGGTCTGCCTGCGTGGCGATGTGGGGAAAGAGGTCGCTCACCTCGATCCCCGATTCGCCATGCGGCTTGAAGCCGACGAACGGCCCGCGGGCCTTGAGCTCCGCGTTCTGGAGCTGGGCCAGCTGCTGCCCCTTTGTGAACGACTCCGGGAACGGCTTGCCGTCGAACTCCTTGAGCGTCGGCTTCCAGTCGAGCGTCTCGAACTGCGACGGGCCGCCGGCCATGCAGAGGAAGATCACCCGCTTCGCCTTGACCGGGAAGTGCGGCTGTTTCAGCACGCCGTGCCAGTCGTCTGGTCTGGGCAGGCCCGCGGGTTTCACGGCCGCCGCCGACGCCTCCTGGCCGAGCATCGCCAGCGCGATGCCGCCGAGGCCGTAGCCGCTCTGCTGGAGAAAACTCCGGCGGGCAATCGTCATCGGGTCGAGCGGGTTCATCACAAGTGCCTCTTCTCTGGAGCCCCGGCTCGGGGGCGGCAAAAGTCTCGTCGCGGGGGCCGCGGCGGCCCCATGCTCCTCGAGCGTTTGCCGACCCCCTTGCCTGCCTTCGTTTTTGATGTGAGACGTTTTTTTGGTTGAGAAACCGTGTCAGTAGCGGGTGATGACTTCCTGGGTATTCAGCAGCACGCGGGCGACCTGCGTCCAGGCGGCGTGCTCGATCGGGTCGAGCTTCGCCCGCGGGGCGAGGCCGACCGCGAGCGACTTCTCGGCGTCGGTCGGGGCGGCCCGGAACGTGGTCCGCTGCTCCGCGAGAAAGCCGGTCAGTGAGGCCAGCTCTTTCTCCTGCGGCTCGCGATTGACGGCGAGCTGGTAGGCCAGGCGGATGCGGGAGGCGTCGTCCTGTGCGGACGCGTCCTGGAGAATCCGCTGGGCGAGCATCCGCGACGCCTCGACGAACGCCGGATCGTTGAGGAGCGTGAGCGCCTGCTGCGGCGTGTTGCTGCCGCTTCTGGCCGCGGCGCACTCGTCGCGGGCCGGGGCGTCGAAATTCGCCAGCATCGGATGGAGGAACGTCCGCTGCCAGTGCGTATAGAGGCCGCGTCGCCACTGGCGGGCGTCGGTGTCGGCTGCGTAGTCGCGATTCGGGAACTGGATCGCGGCGTAGTAGCCCGCCGGCTGATAGGGCTTCACGCTCGGCCCGCCGATCGCGTCAAGCTGGAGCAGGCCGGCGATCGCCAGCGCATTGTCGCGGACGAACTCGGCCTCCAGTCGCCGCGGATTCTGCGAGGCGAGCAGGCGGTTGGCCGGGTCGACGGCCAGTGCAGCCGGCACGAGCGAGCTCGACTGGCGATAGGTGCGGCTCGTGACGATCAGCCTGATCATGTGCTTCACATCCCAGCCGGAGTCGCGAAACTCGCAGGCCAGCCAGTCGAGCATTTCGGGATGCGTGGGCAGTTCACCCTGCGAACCGAGGTCGTCGACGACCGCGCTCAGGCCCGTGCCGAAGAACATCGCCCACAGCCGGTTCATCACCGCCCTGGGCGTGATCGGATTGGCATCGGAGACGAGCCAGTTGGCGAGATCGAGCCGCGTGAGCCGCTGGTCGTCGGTGCTCTCGATCCGCGCCGGCAGGAACGACGGCGTGGCGGGCAGCACCACGGGACCGCTTTCGTCCTGCCAGTTGCCGCGTGGCAGCACCCGCATCGGGAGCGGCTTGGCGGCGGTCTGCGTGACCATCGTCCACGTGCGGCCGCCGAACAGGTCGCGGACACGGGCGGCCAGCGCGTGAGCCTCTGCAGCGGCCGCGGGATCGTGCGCCGTCGACAGCAGGAAGGCCGTCGTGACGCGGGCGGCCTGGGCAGGAGTGCGGGATGCCGGCGGCGTGCTGAGCGCGGCGATTTCGTCAGCCGATGCAACACCCAGAGGCTGCGGTGCTGCCAGCGGCGAGAACGCCATTGTGAACGGAGTCCGACCCGAGATGCTGACATCTGCCTGCAGTCGCTCGCCGGGAGCAAGCGTGACGGGTTTCTCGAGCAGCCATACCGCCTCGACTCGCTCCCCCGACGATGCCGTCTTCGGCAGCCGCCATTCGCCCTGAATGCCTGGCACTTCCGCACCGCCCCTGTGGATCGGCCGCTTGGCCGTGGCTTCGCCAATCAGCAGCGGCAGCCGGCGCGACTTTCCATCAGTGCCCGTCACTTCAAGTGAGAGCGTGACCGACCCGCCGACGTCCTTCACGGGCTTGTCGGGCTGCAGGGCCGCCAGGTCGATGGCCAGCTTCACGGCGGCGATGGCGGGCAGCCCCGCCGGATCGGACGCGAGGCGAATCGTCTCCGCTGTGCCCAGCGGCTTGTCGGCGGCGACCGATTGCGTGGGCGACACCGTCGGCTTCCGGTCGGGTAGCGGCTTGCCTTCCTTGGCGACGCCCGCCTCAACAGGAGCGGCCGCCAGCCAGCCG
>JBILVW010000123.1:0-7694 GCA_044370205.1 Pirellulales bacterium
ATGCGTTTGCCTTCGCGGGCCCGACCCTGGCCGCAAGCCTGGAGGGCACGTTCCGGCATCGCGGCACAGCCATACCGGACGAACTTCCGCTCGCGCTGACGACCGCCTTCATGGCCGATCCGAGTCGCGCAGTGCAATGGCGGGCATTCCTCCGCCGGAGCCGTCTCGATGCGGAACCGGATCCGGCGCACGTGGCCGAAGCGATCCAGGTGTTTCTCTGGCCGCTGCTGTGCGCTGTCCGCGATGCCGTTCCGTTCACGCAGATGTGGAAGCCCGGCGGGCCATGGACGCCCGAGGCGGAGTAGGTGGCTCAGACGAGCCGCACGAACTCTCCGACGATCGTGAGGTCCCCGGTGTCCTCCATTTTAAGCCTGATCGGCTCGAACGCTGGATTCACTGGCAGGAGCTGAATCGAAGAGTGCCGCCAGCCGTCGGCGGTGACCGCCAAATCTGTAGATAGCTCCGAGTGGTACTTCTTCACGGTGAACCGGCCGCCGTTCTCGCCCGCGCCGAGCGACGCGAACTGCACGAGCACGATCCGGCCCTCGCGCGAGCCGGCGGGACACGGGCGGAACAGGCACCATGAGCCGTCCGGGATCAGCGGCTCCATCGACGTGCCCTTCACCCGCGCCACGAACATGCCGGGCTTCACCGCCACGCCCGGCACCTCCGTATAGCCGATCTCCTCAGGCTGGCTCTCCGGACCCCAGAAGCCGGCCGCAGCGGTGAGGTCGTAGACGGGGACGTGGGTGGTGAAGCGGGAGGCGGGGGGCGGGGAGGGAGTGAGGGAAGGCAGGAAGCGGTCGTGTTGATCGTCTTGCGCTGTCGCAGGCCGGTGACTCGGGGCAAAACCGGTTTCACTCGCTTGCGCTACGGGCTTCCCAGCAGAAAGCGGGGCGATGTGCCAGGCGTCGCCGTCGCGGTGAAACTCCACTTCAAAGCTCGTGCCGGGGAGACCGGCGTCGGGGCCGAACCACTCTCGCAGGAGCGCGGGCAGCTCGTTGGGAAGCGTGTCGCCCACGTTGGATCCGCGCGGGCCGGCCACGTTGCAGGCGATCTTCACGAACCGAAACTCCCACTCCCGGCCATCCGGCAGCCGCACGAGCACCGGCCCGTCGGGCCGACCCGGCTCTTCATCCACCGGAGCTACTTTAAGAAACGGTTTGCCACGGGACTGAATCACCTTCGTGTGAAAAGGGTCGCACTCAAAGGCCACGCGCAGGGAGTCGGCACGAATAGTGAGCCAGCTCCGGCCCTCCTGCTCCTGCATCCAGATTGAGATCGGGAACTTCCGCCAGCTCGATTCCCACTTCCGCGGCGACATCTCCAACGGCTGCCCCGTGGCGGCGTCGGCGGCAACAGGGCCCAAGGTGTTCTCGCGCCGTATTAAGACGACAAATGAGCAGAGGAATGGTTAATTAAAGGGCTCGGGTTAACGACGGGCGTGAAGACTCTCTGGCCGGCGCCCCGGTTGCCGGAACATGAGTGCGGGACCCACTCGCCCTCATCACACTTGCCTGCAGCCCATGACTCGTATGGGCGCCATTGCTCGTTGTAATCCTTTTTCATGTATATCGGTTCACCGCAATTGCAGCAGTTCTTCAGATATCCGTCGTTCGAAGATCGACTCATCTTGAGTATCCTTTGCGAAGTGTTGGGGGGCAATGTTCGTCGGGTAGGCCGTTTCAGAAAGCTCGCTCAGCTTGCAACCGTCCTCTTTCTGGATTAGTCCGCGTTTTTGTGAAGTCAAACGACACGGCGCGGATTTTGGTCACCCGCTTCGGGCCTAGCGTGCATAATCCGCATATCCATTTCGCGAGGGGGTGGTCGCTTATATCAGGGGGTGTCTTTGGTTTGTGGTAATTAGCCGGACGGTCACTTGAAAAATGAGGACCAATCACAAAGTCTGAGCCTGGCCACGGGCAAGGCTTTATTCATCGTTCTTCTTTGCCGCCGCGTTTCTGCGTCGGATTTCCAACAAATTCAAACGACGCATTTCCGGCTGCGGCGATCACGAGCGACGCCTTGAACGGCCGTCCCGCGCGGCTGCGGAACCCTATGAGCACATCCGTGCGGCCGGTCGCGAGCAGTTGAATCGTCTCGTCGCGGGTGATCTCGCGACCGCACCAAAGCTTCGGCAGCGAAAACCCGCACGTGGGCGGTTCGACACCGGCATTGACGCATGCGAATCGCATCGCCCGCTCGTGCACTGCGCCGCCGCAGTGGCGGCAGATGCCGATCTGCGGGTCGTCGTCTGATTGCGAGTCGTCGCCCTTGTCGAAGAAGACTTCGTAGCGGTTGGTCTCCTGAATCCAGCGGATGCACGCGGGATAGGTCTTCTTGGTCTTCTTGCTGAAGAAGCCGTCGAGCGGGCCGACGACGCCCTTCGTGAGGAGTGTCTGTAGCTCGCTCGGCAGCAGATGCCGCCCGCGGATGACCTTCGGGATCCTGACCGACCCGTCCACGGTCACGTAGTCGTGGAGCAACTCCACGAATGTTTGGCTCGTTCCCGGGAGGCGGATCTCGGGAAGCTCTTGAAGCACGAGGTCGACGGGCGACGACACCGTCTTCTTGACCAGCTGGACGGTAAGCTCCTGGATCGCAGATTTAAATGCGTCGGCCCCTCCGGAGCCCGCCTCGATCTCCGCCAGGCGTGCTTCCCACTTGCCCGTCATCTCCGGGCTCGTGATCACCTCGAGCCCGAGCCGCTCCAGTAGCCTGTTGAGCGCCATTGCCAGTGGCGTGGCATGCAGCTCCTTGCCCTTGCGGACCAGATACCCGTCCTTCAGGAGCTTCTTGATCGTCTCCGTGCGGGTGGCTGCCGTGCCGAGGCCGGAGCCGCGCATCGCTTCCTGCGCTTCCTCGTCATCCACGAGCTTGCCCGCCGTCTCCATCGCCTTCACGAGCGTGCCGTCCGTGAAATGGCCTCGCGGCGGCGCGGTCTGCCGCTCGTCGACCGCCAGTGACGTGGTTGTTGCCGATCCGGTGCCGCCGGCTTCACCCGCATGTTCCAACGGCAGGGCTTCGACGGTCTTGCCATACACGGCTCGCCAGCCGGGTACGCGGATCGTACGTGCCACCGCTTCGAAGGTTTCGCCAGCCACGCTGAACACGAGCGTATGCACCGTCGTCTCGGACGGGGGCAGAAACGCGGCCACGAATCGCTTGAGAATCAGGTCGTAGATCTTCTGCTCGCCCTCCGTGAGCTGGGGCCGGTCGCCCGTGATCTCCGCCGGAATGATCGCGAAGTGGTCGCCCACCTTGGTGCTGTCGAAGACACGCTTATTCGCGGGATCGATGCCACGGGCGAGGGCATCGCCCGCCGGTCCTGCGAGGGCGGGGAACGCAGCTGCGATCTGCTCGAGACGCTCGCGGACCATCTCGACGTCGTCCTCCGGCCGCAAATGTTGCGACTCGGTCCGCGGATACGTGATCAACTTCTTTTCGTAGAGCGACTGGGCGATGCTCTGGGTGCGGTCGACCGGAAATCCAAACTGGCTGCTGGCCTCGGAGAGCAGATCGTTGAGCTTGAAGAGCAGATGCGGCTGCTTCACTTCGAACTTCTGGCGGCCCGCGACCGCCGCAGGCTGGCCCGTCACCTTCTGCACGATCGCCTCAGCACGGTTGCGGCTGCCGATCCGACGGCCGTTGCCTTCGTCAGCTTCGGCCCCCTGCCCTTTCCATGCCGCCTCGACGACGGTGCCGTCGGCGAGCGTGAACGAGCCGGTGAGCAGCCAGTAGGGATGGGGAACGAACCGACCGATCTCGAGATCCCGCTCGCAGACCATCATCAGCGTCGGTGTCTGCACGCGGCCTGCCGGAGTGATGTTGAAGCGACCGGACCGCTTCATGATGCCGCTAAGCGCTTTGGTCAGGTTGATGCCGATCCAAAAGTCGGCCAGCGAGCGACAGACAGCGGCACCGGCCAGCCCCCGCATGGCCGAGGCGGGACGCAGCTCATCGAACGCTCGGCGGATGGCGGCCGCCGTCATCGACTGTAGCCACAGCCGACGTACGGGCTTCTTGCAGCCGGCATGCTCCACGATTTCCAGAAAGATCAGCTCCCCCTCGCGGCCGGCGTCGCAGGCATTGATCACGTCGGTGATGTCATCGCGGTTGAGCAGGGCGACGAGCTGCGCCAGTCGCTTTTGCTGCCGCGGCACCGGCTTCATCTCCAGCTGCTCGGGCAAAAGCGGTAGGTGATCAAGGCGCCAGGTCTTCGGCAGCTCGGTCTCGAGCAGATGACCGGCAGCGGCGGCGATCACGCGGTCGGCCGACTCGTAATGGTCGCCGTGTTTGGTGAAGCCTCCGAGTGCTTTGGCGATATCGGCGGCGACTGAAGGCTTCTCGGCGATCACGAGCGACTTGGGCTGATTTACGTTTTGACTCATGCTGCGATTGCGGGCGGTGACCATGGCGAATGCTCCGTTGTGCGGTGGCTGTCAGAAGGTGACGACAGCGGCGTCGTCTTTTTTCAGAACTACCTCCGATCTGCAGCTCGTCAAGCAAAACGCGTACAAGTTTTTTTTGCGACGAAGCGGCGTCGATGGTCGCAGAGTAGCGTCCGGCGATTCATCAACGCGCGAGCGCGCACAGCGCGCGTGATGCGCACGCGACGTGCGCTACACACGCACGTGCGCTACGCACGCACGCGAGGGCGCCCGCGCTCACGCGTGCGCGAGACGCGCTATCTCGCTTGCGCAGGGAAGCGGGGCGGCGAGCCGCACGCTCGGCTCATCCAAGCCCGGAGCGGAATCGACGGGACTCCGGGCCGTTGGGCGATCCCGGGTTGGCATCGACGGTTGGGCGGCATCCGCACCTGGAGTCCCCGGGCTCCCGCCCGAGGCTCTTGTGCCGGCGAGGTAATTCCCCTTCTCCGGAATCACATGCCGCACGCCCCCGCGGGGGTCGCGCATGTCGCCGGCATACCGCGGGATCACGTGCACATGCACATGCGGCACGGTCTGGCCGGCGGCGGTGCCGGCGTTGAAGCCCACGTTGTAGCCATCGGGCTTGGGCTCGAGCTGCTCATCGAGCAGCTTCTTCACGTCGCCCACGAGCTCCATCACCGCCGCCTGCTCGGCGGCCGTGCAGTCGAAGTAGGTGGGCACCACCCGCCGCGTGATCACGAGCACGTGCCCAGGCGACACCGGGAACCGGTCGTAGATCGCAAACGCGAACGCATTCGCGCAGACCCACTCCGCCTCGGGGATAGCCGAGAAGGGCGAGGGAGACGGTGACGTGGCATCCGGCCGCATGGGGGCAGTGTACGAACCGGCGGGACAACCTTGGTCCGGGGTAGAATCGGGAAGGGCGAGAACGACGAGTTCTCAATTGACACAAGACTGCACATGCGTATACTTCCGTCATCCGCCAGCCAAGGAGCGTCCCATGATCGTCACCCTCAAAGCTGTCGTTCACGACGGCAAGATCGAGCTCGCCGAGCCGACGACACTGCCTGAGGGCGCGAAGGTTCTCGTGACGCTCCTGCCGGAAGATGACCGAGACTTTTGGATGGAAGCCAGCCAGAAGTCGCTCGCGGAGATCTGGGACAATCCCGAGGACGACGGGTATGCCAAGCTTCTCGAGAAATGACGTCGTGCTCGTGGCCTATCCGTTTTCGGATCGCACCGGCGTCAAGGTACGGCCGGCGGTTATCGTGAGCGGGTCGCACCGTTCGCGAGACCTGTTCGTGGTGCCGCTCACGAGCCGGGCCGATCGGATGGCGGAGGGAGAGTTTTCGCTGACGGATTGGCGGAACGCCGGCCTCAACATGGCATCCGTCGTCAAACGCGGCCTCTTCACGGTCCACGAGTCATTCATCCTCAAGCGGGTTGGTACGTTGAGGGCGATGGACACAAGCCGAATCAACGAGTCGCTTCGATCGTGGCTCGTTGTGTAATCGGCCGGCGCTGTGCTCGCTGAACGGATTGCCGCGGTGCGCGAAGGCCGCGCGTCGTTCGTGGATTGGGAGGATGCAAAGAAGCGGCTGCAGGCCCGCGGCTCATGAAGGTTCGGATTCTCCCGGATGCGGAGAGCGACCTATCTCGGGCTGCCGACTTCTACGACGCGCAGCGTGACGGCACGGGCGATTACTTCATCGCATGCCTCGCTACCGACATCGAGGCCTCGAAGATTCATGCGGGCGTGCATGAGAGGCAGCACGGATTGCCTGATGAACGAAACGCCGCAAGTTGCCTGCATATCGGATCCGATATATGCTTTCAGTTCCCGAGGGCGATCACCGCAAGCCGGTCGTCTGGCTGCACGGCCGCGTAAAGGCCCCGAAAGGTGACCCCATGACCATGACGAACAAGAAACGAAAGACACTTACCGCCGCCAGTTGGCGGGTAGGCGACGCGGCCGATTTTCTCGGGCTCACCGCTGAAGAGCGGCAGCTCGTCGAGTTGCGGCTGACCCTGGCTCTCGCCATTCGCCGCCAACGCCAAGCCAGCGGCCTCTCCCAGAAACAGCTCGGCGAGCGGATCGGCACCACGCAGCCGCGGGTCGCCAAGATCGAGGTCGGCGCCCCGGATGTCTCCCTCGACCAGCTCGTGCGGGCCTATACGGCCGCGGGCGGACGAATCCAATGCCAGCCGCCACGGTCACCCGTAACGACAAAGTCGAGCCGGTTGAGGGTCGCATTATGAATGACGAAATCGCAGCATTGGTCGCCGCAGCGGCACTGTTACCCGCCGCGGAACGGCAGGAACTGATCGAAGCGATCGCAGATACGCTCGCCGACGAAGCTTGCGAACCGTTGTCGCCGGAGTGGGAGGCAGAGATTGCGCGGCGATCGGCCGAACTGGACGCCGGCATCGGCACGACCGTCCGCTGGGAGACGGCGCGTGCGGAGGCACTTGCCAGACTGCATCGAGGCGATCGACTGGATCGACTCATCGAGAGCGACCCGGCCGTGATGATGGGCAAGCCGGTGGTTCGCGGCACACGGATTTCCGTCGAGTTGATTCTGAGGAAGCTCGCCACCGGCGAAACGATGGAGCAGATCCTCGAGTCGCACCCGCGGCTTACCGGCGTGGATATTCGGGCCGCGCTCGCCTATGCAGCCGAGGCCATGGCCCATTCGGTCGCTTGCGCCGAAGATTGGGATCGCCAGCTCGAGGCAGACATTCGTGAGGGACGGCTCGACAAGCTCGCCGACGAAGCGGTTAAAGATCTGAAAGAGGGCCACTGCACCGACCTGCCGAGACAGCCTGAATGACTGATTCGAGACGAAGTGACCGAACCGCGATAGGTGATCCGATGACAACGCCAAACGGAGAGAGACGTAGCCCGGAGCCGATGCCCGCGGAAATCGACCGCCTTGCGGCGGTAATCGGCTACGAGATCCCGCCCGCACGCGCGGGGGCATGAAGGGCTCCTGCGAGGTGCGCTGAACCGGATTCGGCATGAGAGTCCTCGCCCAGCCCGTCACCATCGCTACGCCCGATTCATCCACGTGATCGAGAGCTGCAGCACCGTGGCGATGGAGACCCAGACGAAGTAGGGCACCTGGGCCGCGGCCACCCAGCGATAGTGCGGCCAGCTGGCCAGCATCATCCAGACGATCGTGCCCCAGACGACGAGAATATCCACGGCGGCCAGCGGCAGGTTCCGCATGCCGAACTGGATCGGCGTGAAGATGAGGTTCGCCACAAGGTTGATGGCGAACGGCAGGGCGACGATCAGCGGTA
>JBILVW010000124.1:0-7666 GCA_044370205.1 Pirellulales bacterium
GTCTCCTTCGACAGGCTCTTGCCGCACATGCTGCCCGCCCCGTGGGCCGGATAGACGAGCGTGGCGTCGGGCAGCTTCACGAGCTTGTTCGTGATGCTGTCGTAGAGCATGTCGGCGAGCTCGTCGGCTGTCACACCGATGCTCGCCAAGAGATCGGGCCGGCCCACGTCGCCGATGAAGAGTGTGTCGCCGGTGAGCACGGCCAGCGGCTCGGTGCGGCTCCTCGCCAGATCGTAGACGAGGATCGAAATGCCCTCGGGTGTGTGGCCCGGCGTCTCCATGATGTCGAGCCGCACGTCGCCAAACTCGATCCTGTCGCCATCCTTCATCTTCACGCACGCGAACTCCGCCTCAGCCCGCCGGCCGAGGTGGATCGTGGCCCCGGCCTTGTCACGCAGCTCGATGTGGCCGGCGATGAAGTCGGCATGGAAGTGCGTGAGGAACACGTGCTTGATCGTGTATCCGCCGGCCTTGGCTTCGGCCAGGTATTGGTCGATATCGCGCTGCGGATCGACAACCGCGGCCGTCTTCGTCTTCTCGTCGGTGATCATGTACGAGGCGTGCGACAGGCATGCGAGGTAGTACTGCTGGATCTTCATGGGGATGTCTCCGGTGGTCAGCGGGAACAGGTGGTGGAGGTACGGCAGGCCTGGTTCCAAGGCATCCGGGCGATCAGCATCGCCATGCCGCAGGTGTCGGTGATCCCGGCGAACACGAGGCCGCAGCCCACGAAACCGGCCAGGCCCGCGCCGATCGTCTGCCAGTTGACCGGGGCCTCGGGGCCGAAGGCAGCCAGCGCCGCGCCGATGGCGACGAGCCCGCCCGCGGCGATCCGCACCTGCCGCTCGAGCGACATCACCTTGCGGCCGCGGATGACCGGCACTCCGGCGGCCTCACAGGCTGCCGTGCCCCCTTCGACGCTGACCACGTCCTTGAGGCCCGCGGCGAGCAGCTTCTCGCAAGCCTTCTGACTGCGGGTGCCCGACTTACAGACGAAGTAGACAGGTCCGTCGCCGGCGACCGCCATCACGGCCTTCGCATCGAGACGGTCGAGCGGAATGTTGTGAGCGAAATCGACGTGCACCTCACCGAATTCAGCGGGCGTGCGAACGTCGACGAGCGTGACCTTCTCGCCCTTGCGGCGCAGGTCGGCGAGCGTGGTGGGGGCAATCGTGGCAACCATGAAATCGTCCTCCAGAGTGGGTGTCGGAACCGTTGTGTCGTCGAGTGCTCGTATCGTTGTATCGTGACTACTCGATATGTTGTGCACGACGCGTCTCGGAATGGTAGGGGGAAATTCCTCAGCTGGAAACACCTGTTCGCGGCGACTTCGGGCCGCCGAACCGGGCCTCGATGCAGGACATGATGCTGGCGAGGTGGGGTTCGGCGATGGTGTAGTAGACACACCGCCCCTCCTTCTCCACGTCGAGGAAGCCGCACCGCTGCATGAGCCGCAGGTGCTCGGAGGCCATGTGGCTCGGGATCTCGCAGGCCTCGGCCAGTTCGCCCACCGTGTAGCGGCCGCCGAGCAGCATCTGCACGATGCGAAGCCGGTGGGGATGGGCGAGGGTCTTCAGGCACTCGGCCGCCTGTCCCAGGCTCTCGAGGCTCGTGAGCTTCGGCGGGCGGGCGGATTTTCGCTTCGTGTCGACCATGACCAAGGCTCTGACGGCGTGGGGCTGGATTTGGGGGAGTGACGCTCGCGTCGGCATTCCCAACGCCTGACCATCATATCGGAATGTTCCGATATGGCAATGAGTTTTTCCGGCGAGCGACGCATGTCGCTACCGCCCGGGCAGGCCGACGCTTGTTTCCGCGTCAGATCGCATTCCAAAGCGAGGCTTCGCCACTCCAGTCGATCAACCCGGACGATGCACTCGGGTCAGCCGGCCTTGGAGGGGACTCTCGGCACGGATCACGGCATGGATTCGTGATGCAAGAGCAATGAAATCGCTGTCGGCCGTACAGGCGATGATTCCCATGTGCCCTGAGTTTTCTTCGTGAAGTCGTACGAAATGCCGCCGATTCAGCGTAACCAGCACTCGGCGTTGCCGGGTGGCAAACCTGAGCACCTCGTCATCGGCGATCGACTGCCCACCATGCCCACTTTCCTGAACGGTCATGACATCATGGCCGAGCCGACGCAGTTCATCGGCCGCAGGGAACGGAAAATTCTCGTTTGTATAGAGATCTGCCACCGGCGGGAAATCCGTCAGGCTTCTTCGTTGGCTTGGATCTGCTGTTCGATCTCGAGCGGGTGGGCATGCCAGTATGCCCAAGCCTCCACGAGATCCTGAGCACGGAGAGTCGGGTAGGCCTCGAGGAGATCGGCTTCGCTCGCGCCGAGCCGCCGCGTCTGGACCAGCAGCCAAACAGGAATTCTCGTGCGGACGATGCAAGGCTCCCCGCCACAGACGCCGGGCTGCCTGTCGATTCCAGGAAAGCTCTCGTCGAGCTGCGAAACGATGTCGCGGACGAGTCTCACTTTTTCAGCGCGGGTAAGACGCCCGATCAGATCGATCGCTTGCTCGAGCGAGGTCATGGTATCAAGACTGTCTCTGAATGATCGCGAGACCGCTGCGGTCACTCTGGGCCGAAGCCGGCACCGACATTCTACCCACCGACGCCCCCGATGGATTCCGTTTTGTGAAAGACAGACGGCGCTCGGTCTGCCCGCTGCTTTCCCTGCCGGCATTCGCCGGAGATGATGGGCGGATTCCGGCGGCGGCACTTCTTCCTCACGCCGCGCCATCCCGAGGAGCCACACATGCCCGCCCGCATCGGTCTCGCCGTCGTCGTCGCGTTTGCCAGTCTCGGTCTCGCCTCCGCCACCGCTGTCGAGCCGGCCGAGCGGATCATCCGCGGCGGCGGCATCGTCACGGTGAATCCTGCACAGCCCGCCGCCGAGGCGGTGGCCATTCGGGGCGGGCGGATCGTCGCGGTCGGCACCGAGGCCGACGTCATGCGGCACAAGGGCCCGAACACGCAGGTGACCGAGCTCGCGGGCCGCACGCTCGTGCCCGGCTTCGTCGATGGCCACAGCCATTTCTTCACCTGCGGCGAGGTGCAGGTGCAGGCCTTGTGCGCCTCGCCCCCGGCCGGCACGTGCCGCACCGTGGCCGACGTGATCGGGAAGCTGAAGCAGCTGCAGGAGCGGCAGAAGGTGGGGCCGGGCAAGTTCGTGGTCGGATTTGGCTACGACCCCGAGTTGCTCGCCGAAAAGCGGGCCCCGACGAAGCAGGAGCTCGACGCCGCGTTTCCCGACAACCCCGTGATCCTCGTGCACGTGTCGGGCCACGGGGCGATGCTCAACAGCAAGGCGCTTTCCTTCTATGGCATCACCGCCGCCACCCCCACGCCCGTCGGCGGCGTGATCGGCCGCGAAGCTGGTTCGCAGGAGCCCGATGGCCTGCTCTTCGAGACGGCCTTCCTGCCGATCTTCGCCAAGGTGCCGGGGCCGAGCGACGACGAGCTGCTCCGGCTGATCACGACCGGCCAGGAACTCTATCTCCGCGAGGGCATCACGACGGCCCAGGAAGGGGCCACGATGAAGCACCAGCTCGACCTGTTGCGGATCATGGCCGACCGCGGCCTGCTCAAGCTCGACGTCGTCGCGCTTCCGTTCATCACCGAGCTCGACACCGTCTTCGCCGGCGGGCCGCCCCGGGCCGAGAAGGCCTACACCAATCGCCTGCGAATCGGCGGCGTGAAGATCGTGATGGACGGCTCGCCGCAGGGCCGCACGGCGGCGTTCACCACGCCCTACCTCACCGACGGGCCGGCGGGCCAACAGAAGTGGAAAGGCGAGCTCTCGTTTCCGCAGCCGATGCTGAATGAAATGGTAAAGAAGGTTTACGACGGAGGCGCACCCCTCTTCGTCCACTGCAACGGCGACGCCGCGATCGACGCCCTGCTCGAGGCCCATCGGTTCGCGTCGGGCGACGACCCGGCGAAGCCGCGGGGCACGGTGGGTGTGCACTCGCAGTTCATCCGCCCCGACCAGCTCCGCAAATATGCCGCGTGGAAGATCACGCCCTCCTTCTTCACGCTCCACTGCTTCTATTTCGGCGACACCCACATCGCCAACCGCGGCCTCGACCAGGCCGCGTTCATCAGTCCGCTGAAGTCGGCACGGGCCCTCGGCCTGCGGCCGAGCAACCACACCGACTTCAACGTCTCCCCCCTGAGCCAGCTCTTCACGATCCACACGGCGGTGAACCGCGTCACGCGGTCGGGCCACGTGCTCGGCGCGAACGAGCGGGTGACGCCGCTCGAGGCGCTCGAGGCGGTCACGATCGATGGGGCGCGGCAGTATGGCGAGGAGGCCGCGAAGGGCTCGATCGAAGTCGGCAAGCTGGCCGACCTCGTGATCCTTTCGGGCAACCCGCTCACGGTCGACCCCGCCACGATCCAAGACGTTCGCGTCGAGGAGACAATCAAGGACGGCGCGACGGCGTGGCAGCGGGCGTCGGCTGAGTGACGGCCCGCGGGGCCGCGACCTATCCACGCGGCGGACACGCGCGGTCTTGCAACCGTCGCGGCAGTTCGATCCCCGGATTGCCCCGGAGCTTTGCGAGCGCCCCGCTGCTCACATCCCGCAGGCTCCGCAGTGAGAGAGTGGCTCCCGAATGGGCCGCGAGGATCGCCGCCACACGGTCGCTCACTCCCGTGAGCCCGTCGAGTGAGAGCAACGGGTGCTTCACGAGCTGCCGTGCCACCTCCTCGCCAAGCTCCGTGAGCCCCTTGAGCGAGAGCCCTCCTGCGCGGTGCGTGGCCAGGGTCGCGGCGGTGCCAGGCGTGAGGTGGGTCACGCTGTCGAGAAGGAGTCCCGAGAGCCCCATGATGTCGCGGTCGCCACGGCGGCCCCGCAGTCCCGGCTGCGCGGCGAGCGCGCCCGCCCGCCGGTCGTTGAGACTGCGCAGCCCCGTGAGAGCCAGCGGCCCCTGGTGCTGCACGAGCGAGTGCAGGCGGTGCAGCGGCAGGTCGTCGGCCACGCGGATCATCAGCGATCCCGCATGGCTGCCAAGGCTCTCCGCCACCGCGTCGCTCACGTCCACGGCGTAGAGATGGAGCGGCCCCGTATGCCCCGCGAGGCTCCGTGCCTGACGCGGCGAAAGCCGCTCCAGGCTCTTGAGGCAGAGAGACCCCGAGCGTGTGCCAAACGCCTCGGCCGCCGCATCCGACAGCCGCTTCAAGCCGTGCAGGTGCAACTTGCCGCGGTGCCGTGCCAGATGCATGGCCATGCGACCCGGCAGCCGCTCGAGCTTGCCGAGAAACAGATCGCCACGGTGCTGCGCGAGCGCCGCGGCGGCCGGAGGCGAGAGCCGCTGGAGCCCGTCGAGAAATAGCTCGTTGGCATGCGTTGCCAGCCCGAGGGCGACATCGGAGTCGAGCCGCGTGATTCGACCGAGCGAGAGCTCGCCGCCGTGACCTCCGAGCGACCAAGCGGCGACGGGCGAGAGCCGCCGGAGGTTGTTGAGAGAGAGTCCGCCCGCGTGATGCCGCCCCAGTTCAGCGGCAACCGCGGCGGTGATGCTCGTGAGTCGATCGAGGTAGAGGTGCCCCCGATGCTGCACGAGCTCGCGGGCCACCGAGAGCGGCAGCCGCACGAGCCCGTGCAGATAGAGGTGGGTCTTGTAATGGCCCACCATGGCCGAGCCGCCCGCGGCCTCGGGATGGTCGAGCGTCAGCCAGCCGTGGGTCGCGGCCGCGAGCGAGTCGCGCTCGTCCCATGTGAGACGGCCGTCGTCGAGCACGGCCGGCCGCGCGAAGAATTGCACGAGCCGCCGTGCCCGGACGACATCGAGGTGCCGGATCGAGCCGGTGTGGTCGCGCAGGGGTGCCTTCTCGGTGGATTCGCCCATGGTGCTCTCCAGTTGCAAGATGACTCATGCCTTGCGGCGCGGGGCTTCCACGAACTGGCGGGCGACGACGCCCTCCGGCGGCATCCAGATCGGATCGATGCCGGCCGGCAACGGGTCGCACCTCACAAAGATCCTCGGGGGCGGATCCTGGAAATACAGCAGCATCGCCGGACAGAGCCAGCCCTCCATCGGCTCGCCCACGACGGGGCCGGCATACCAGTTGCCGCCGGCGGGATCGGGCCGCAGCCACTCGAGTTCCACGTCATGACCGGCGAACGGCCGATCGGAAAACGACATCGCGAAGCCGCGGGTGGCGTTCGGAATCCTCTTGGACTCCACCACGCGGGAGATCATCTCGGTCATCCCGAGAACGAAGGCTTCTTCCTTCAGACCGGTGCGTTCGTCGTCGAACACCCAGCAGGTGCCGTCGAGCAGATACGGATAGAGCGTGAGTACACGGGGGGCGGGGGCAGCCATGCGAAAACCTCCTACGGCCGGAAAATGTGCGGGGCCACGATGGCCCCGCAACGAACCAGGCCGCCCCCGTTTTCGCGTGGACCGTGGGGCGATTCACTGCTGCTATGCTATGGGGCTGGACAAGACTGAACGCCTGAACACAATGAGAGACCTATGATGTCGTCACGGAAGACAGCCGGTCGGGTCGCCCCGCGGTCCGTCGCGGCCCCTCACTGGCACGCCCTCGAAGTGGCCGTGCCCGAAACGAGCCGGCTCACGCCCGTGGCCGGCGGTTTGCCGGGCCGAGAGCCCCCGCAGGGCAACTCGCTCTTGCAGGCGATCGTCGCGGCACTCGGCGAGATCGAGGCCGAAACGGCCGCCTCCGCCACCTGGGTCATCGCCCCCTCCCGGCGTGTGGGAAACGAGTGGCTCGAGACGCTCGTGCGTACAGGACACTTGGTATCCAATGTCCACGTCACCACGCTCTCAGCCCTCGCCTTCGACATCGTCGCCGACCGGCTCGCTGCCGATGGCGTGATGCTGGCCCCACCGCGGGCCAAGCTCGTGGCCGTGGAGCGGGTGCTCGCCGAAAGCCGCCACGAACTGCGGTCGTTCACCGCCGCGGCCGGCTCGACCCGCCGCCTCGCCGAGCGTCTGCTCCAGAGCCTCGAGGCCCTCCGCAACGCCGGGCTCTCTTCCCGCGACGTCGCGCTCGGCCTGCGGCATTCCGACAAGGCCCACGATCTCTGCGTGTTGCTCGACCGCTATGTGGGGGCGCTCAGTGATCTGAAACTGATCGACCAGGCCGGGGAGCTGGCGCTCGCGATCGAGCATGTGCGGGCCGGGAAGCTGCCTGCGAAGGTCGCGCGACTGCTCGTGCCCGACGATCTCGACCTGCCGCGGCTCGAGCGACAGCTGCTCGACGCCCTCACTGCGGCCGCGGACGTCACGGTCCACATGCTCGCCACCGATCCGCCGCTGCCCGCCCCGCCCGCGGCGGTCGATGCGGCCCGCTTTCGGATGTTTCGCGCCGCCGGCGAGGCCAACGAGGTCCGCCACGTGCTCCGCACCTGCCTCGCGCAGGGCCTGCGGCTCGACGAGATCGAGATCGTCCACACCGACGCCGCCACGTATCCGCCGCTCATCCGCGAGCTCGTGGCGGCGCTCCACCGCCCGGCGACCGGCGCCGCCGGCGGCAGCGAAGGCCACGTGCCGGTCACGTTCGCCGAGGGCCTGCCACTCGCCGACTCGAAGCCAGGCCGTGCCCTCGCCGGCTGGCTCGCCTGGCGGCGCGACGGCCATCCGCAGGCGGGCCTCGAGCGGATGCTCCGCGACGGCGTGCTCGA
>JBILVW010000125.1:0-7653 GCA_044370205.1 Pirellulales bacterium
GCCGCCGACACGACGGGCACGGGAGGTCTGGCGGGCATGGAATTCCTCGACGCGGTCGGATCGCTCGGCACGGGACAGCTCATCCTGCTTCTCGTGGCGCTGGTCATCGCCTTCGGCTTCGAGTGCGTCAACGGCTTCCACGACACGGCCAACGCCGTCGCGACGGTCATCTACACCAAGTCGCTCAGGCCCACCCCCGCCGTGATCTGGTCGGGGCTCTGGAACTTCATCGGCGTGCACGCCGGCGGCATCGGCGTGGCCTTCAGCATCGTGCACCTTCTGCCGGTGGACCTGCTGGTCAACATCAAGACCGGCCGCGGGCTGGCGATGGTGCTCTCGCTGCTCGGCGCCGCGATCATCTGGAATTTCGCCACCTGGTATCGCGGGCTGCCCGCCTCGAGTTCGCACTCGCTGATCGGCTCCATCATGGGCGTGGGCATGATGAACGCCTGGCTCGAGCAGGGCTCGCCCTGGGGCGGCATCAATTGGCACAAGGCGACGGAGGTGGGAGCGGCGCTCGTGCTCTCGCCGCTGATCGGCTTCGGCCTCGCCGCCGCCCTCTTGCTCGTGGCCCGTCGTCTCATCCCTGCCCGTGAGCTCTACGAGCCGCCCCGCGGCGACCGGCCGCCGCCGTGGTGGATTCGGGCCCTGCTCATCGGCACCTGCACCGGCGTGAGCTTCGCTCATGGCTCGAATGACGGCCAGAAGGGGATGGGGCTGATCATGCTCGTGCTGATCGGCATCGTGCCGGCCGCCTACGCGCTCGACATCCGAACCTCCTCGCAGGAGATCACGGCCACCGTCGAGGCGGCGCGGAAGCTGGAAGCGGAGCTCGCCGATCCCCAGCTCGCCACGATGATGTCGGCCCTCCGCGAGCAGCATCTGGCCGACGCCCGCGTCGCCCGGATCTCGCGCCGCGAGGGCGTGGCCGCCGCCGCGGTGCTCGAATCGGATCTCGTCGAGGAAGTTCTCGATCCCTTCCCGCGGAACGACGTGGTGCTGGCGACGCTCGATCCGCTGCCGCTGGCGAGGGAGGTGCTCGCGAGCCTCGACGGCCGCACGAGCTTCACGGAGCTCAACGCCGACGACCGCTGGAAGCTGCGGACCCAGCTCGTCGAGCTGGGGGCTTCCGTCCGCACGCTCCTGCGACAGTTCGGCGATGCGCTGGCCGAGGATCGCCGAAAGGTGCTCAAGAATCTGGCTGGGCAGCTGGCCAAGCCGGTGGAGTACGTGCCCGAGTGGGTGGTCATGGGTGTCGCGCTCTGCCTCGGCATCGGCACGATGTTCGGCTGGGAGCGGATCGTGGTCACCGTGGGCGAGAAGATCGGCAAGACGCACCTCACCTACGCCCAGGGGGGAGCCGCGGAGTTGGTCGCGGCCTCGACGATCGCCATGGCCGACTCGCTCGGCATGCCGGTGAGCACGACGCACGTGCTCTCCAGCGGCGTGGCGGGCACGATGTGGGCCAACAACTCGGGCGTGCAAGCGGAGACGGTTCGCGAGATCGCCCTGGCATGGGTGCTCACGCTGCCCGTCGCCATGGCGTTGTCGGGGGGCCTCTACTGGCTGGCCACGGTGGTCACCGGCTAGGGCCGGAGCGTCAACCCGTAGTCGCCGGCTCGGGTGCGGGGCATTGCCTCGGGTTCGAATTTGACCGGGGCGGAGGCGGGACTTAGCGTTGAGGATTACAGACCCTCTCCGCACGGAAATCCCCCATGCTTCGCGGATCACTCGTCGCCGCCTCCCTGCTCCTGGTGCCGGCTGTCGCTTGGGCGGCCGACCCCTACAAGGTCAAGCTCGTGCCCTTCAAGCTCGAGGCGAAGCTCGAGGGGGCGTTCGAGCCACCCGTGCTGACCGAGGTGCGGATCGATCCGAAGCGGTGGTCGCAGTTCGTCGTCGAATCGGCCGTGCCGCACGGCACTCGCGTGGGCAAGGGGGATACCCTCGTCACGGTCGAGACCGACAAGATCGACGAGCAGATCCGCGACCTCGAGATCGGCGGCCGGCTGGCCGACCTCGCCCACGGCCTCTTGGAGCGGGAGGTGGCCGTGCTCGAGAAGTCGACGCCGCTGCAACTGGAGCAGGCGCGGCGGGCCCAGCGGATCGCCACGGAAGACCTGAAGCGATATGAGGAGAAGGAAGCCGCCCTCGCCACGGCGCTGAACGACATGCAGCTCGAGTTCCAGAAGTTCTCGCGGGAGAACGCCGAGGAGGAGCTCGAGCAGCTCGAGAAGATGTACGAACAGGATGATCTCACCGAGGAGTCGGAGGAGATCGTGCTCAAGCGGTCGCGGTTCGAGGCCGCGGCGGCGCGGTTCTTTGAAAAGCTCGCCCGCGACCGGCATGAGCGGAACGTAGCCTTCGACCTCCCGCGGCAGCTCGAATCGGCCCGCCGCACGAGCCAGGCGGCCGCGCTCGAGCTCGAACGGGCCGAGGCCGCGCTGCCACTGGCGCTCCAGCGGGCGAAGTTCGAGCTGGAGAAATCGACCAACGAACGCCGCAAGGCCGCCGAGAACCTCGCCGATCTGAAGTTCGACCGCGGGCGGATGCCGATCACGGCGCCTGCCGACGGGGTCGTCTACTACGGCCGCTGGCGGAACGGTAAGTGGACCGACGCCGACTCGGCGGCGGGGCGGCTGCGGGCGGGGGGTCAGCTCGACCCACGGGAGCCGGTGATCACGATCGTCTCGCCCGGCAAGCTCGCGGTGCGGTCGGGCGTGCCGGAGAAGGATCTCGCCCGGGTGCCCGTCGATGCCCAGGCCCGCGTGGTGCCGAAGGCTTTCCCCGACACGCGGCTCAAGGCGAAGGTCCGGAGCGTCTCGCCGGTGCCGGTGGGCAATGGCCGATTCGAGGCGGTGCTCGACCTCGCGGCGGAAGATCCGCGGCTGGTCGCCGGCATGGAGGCGGAGATCCGCGTGACGGCCGAGCAGAAGGCGGAGACGCTCGCCGTGCCGAAGAAGGCCGTCTTCACCGAAGACCTCGACGACGACCAGCGGTTCGTCTACGTGGCCGTGGCCGGCAAGGAGCCCGTGAAACGGACGGTGGCCGTCGGCCGGGCGAACGACGAACTCGTCGAGATCACAGCGGGCCTCGCCCTGGGCGAAGAGATCCTGCTCGAGAAGCCCGCGGCGGCGAAGCCGGCCGAGGCTGCCAAGCCGAGCGAACCCGCGAAGACCGACGCCGCCAAGGAACCGGCCGCAGCAGACGCGGCCAAGCCCGCAGCGACAGACAAGCCTGCGGAAGGTGCTGGCAAGTAAGCGAATCAAGGAAGCGAGGCGAGGGCATATCCCGTCGCTTCCGCTCCGGGCTTCCAAAGCGTGAGAGGTTTGCCGATGGATCGCGACATCCGACTCACGCTGGCGGCCTCCATCAGCATCGTCTGGTGCACATGCGCCGCCATGCCCGGGCGTTCCCACGCCGAGGAGCGGCTGCGGCCGCTGGCCGAAGAGGCGCCCGCGGCCGCCCCTGTCGAGTCGGTACCGGCGGAGGAACTCGAGGCGTCGATCGATCGCGGCGTGGGCTTTCTCTTGGAGTCGCAGCGGGACGACGGCTCCTGGGGCTCGGCCGACAACACGAAGGGGGGCGTCGACATCTACGCTCCGGCTCCCGGCGGCCATCATGCATTCCGCTCGGCGGTGACGGCGCTCTGCGTGTCGGCCCTCGTCGAGACGGGCGGCGACAGCGAGGCCGTGAAGGCCGCCATCGACCGTGGCGAGCAGTGGCTGCTCGACAAGCTGCCTTCGCTGCGGCGGGCCACCCGCGACGCGCTCTACAACATCTGGGGCCATGCCTACGGCATCGAGGCGCTCGCGCTGCTCCACGGCCGCCATGTTGACGACGCGGCCAGGCAGGGCCGAATCGAGGAGTGCATCCGCGGCCAGGTGGAACTGCTCGATCGCTACGAGAGCGTCGACGGCGGCTGGGGCTACTACGACTTCGCCGCCGGCGCCCGCAAGCCGACGTCGAGCCCCAACACCTTCACCACGGCGACGGTGCTCGTGGCGCTCGCCGACGCCCGCGACCTCGGCATCGACGTGCCGCAGAAGCTTTTCGACCGTGGTCTGGCTGCGATCCATCGCCAGACGAAGCCCGATCGCAGCTATCTCTACGGCGAATACCTGAAATACAAGCCCGCCCATCCCGTGAACCGGCCCGGCGGCAGCCTCGGCCGCTCACAGGCCTGCAACGCCGCGCTCCGCCGGCTCGGCGATCCGGAACTCACCGACGCCGCCATCGCGGCCTGGCTCGACCGGCTCTTCGCCCGCAACGGCTGGCTCGATCTCGGCCGCAAGAAGCCGATCCCGCACGAGTCGTGGTTCGCCGTGGCGGGCTACTTCTTCTTCTACGGCCATTTTTACGCGGCCGAGTGCATCGAGGCGCTGCCCGAGACCGACCGGCCGCCGCTCCAGGACCGCCTCGCCCGGATCATGATGCCGCTGCAGGAGCCCGACGGCTGCTTCTGGGACTACCCGTTCTACGACTACCACACGCAGTACGGCACCGCCTTCGCCGTGCGCACCCTCGTCCGCTGCCGCCATCAGTGAAGGGGCAGCCCATGCCCTGCGACTCACGTTTTTCACCCGCTTCACTTGGGCACAGGCTCGGGCCTGCACATGCTCTCTCGCGGGCTATGGAAGCAAGCGCAGGCAGGATGCCGGAGCGCAGCGGACATGCAGTGAGCGAAGGACAGGATGTCTGCAGCGAATGTCCGCGAGAGGGCATGTGCAGGCCCGAGCCGGGTCGGGCGAGTTGAGCCCTGCCTCGCCCCTTGGTCTACGACGTCACGGAGCCAGATCGAGGCAGGTAAGCGTGGTGTCGTCGCGAAGATAGAGCCGGCCAGCCGAGAGGGCCGGCAGGGCCCGCACGGTGCCTGGCAGCGGCCGGGCCCGGGCGAGCACCGCGACGCCGGCGGGCGTCGCCCGCAGGAGCACGAGTTCGCCGTCGGTCTTCGCCGCCAGCAGCTTGCCGTCGGCCATGAGCAACGTGCCGTAGCCGAAGTTTTTTTCGCGCCACAGTTCCTTGCCCGTCTCCTCGGTGATGCAGACGAGATCCGCGGGCGGCACGTCGTCGCGGCCATCGATGCCGTAGAGATGGCCGCCGGCTGCGATGGGCGTGCAGTATTGCGTGGCCAGCGGCCCTTCCCCCTGCCATCGTGGCCGCGCGGCGTCGCGGTCGAAATCGGCACTCACGCAGCCGATACCGTAGGCGGCCGTGACGAACAGCCGGCCGGCTGCCGGCACGATCGGCATGGCCGCATTGACCGTCGGCCCGCGCTGGCCGAAGGGAAACTGCCAGCAAACCGCGCCCGAGGCAGGATCCATCAGCAGGCAGGCATAACGGGTGACGATGAGCACGTGCGGCTGGCCGCCGATGGTGGTGAGCACCGGCGCGGAGTAACTCGCCGGCTCGATCGTGTTCTGCCAGACCGTCTCGCCGGAGGCGACCGCGAAGGCCACGACACCGGCGTCTCGTTTCGCACCGCCGACGTTCACGATCACGTGGTCACCTACGACGAGCGGCGTCGACCCGGCACCGAAGTAGCCTTCCTGGGCACCGAACTCACGGTGCGTCTCGCGAGCCCAGAGCCGGCGGCCGGTCGCGGCATCGAGGCATGTGAGCACACCCTGCGCTCCGAACGTAAGCACGCGGCTCTCGTGGACGACCGGCACACAGAGCGGGCCGTCGCCTCCGCCCACCTGCGGCTGAAACCGGGTCACATGATCGGCCTTCCAGAGCGTCGCGCCCGTGGCCGGATCGAAGGCCTCGATCACCTCGCGGTCGTCGACGCGGTGAAAGAGAAACCCGCGGCCCTCCGCGATCGCGACGCCCGCATATCCCGCGCCCACGTCCCGCCGCCAGATCTCACGCGGGCCGGTGGCAGGCCACGACTCGGCCAGCCGCTCGTCGGCTGCGGCGATGCCGTTGCGCTCGGGCCCGAGGATCTGCGGCCACTCGCCGCCGCTCACCGCCGTCGTCCAGACGAGGGCTGACAGTGCAGACGCGATGCAAGGTCGCAGCATGTCAGCCGCCCTGGGTCCGCTGGCGGAAATACTTGAAGCCGGGCACGAAGAAGCAGGCGCCGCTCACGAGTCCGAACACGATGTGCTGGTAATCGGGCACGAGGCACATGACGAGCGCCGTCGCGAAGAGCACGGCCGCCTGAATGTAAAACTGGCCCGACAAGACGCCGGCCTTGGCGAAGAAAACGGCCCCGGCGATGAGTGCGAGCACCGGCGAGAGCCGCAGCGGCTCGAGACCGAGCAGCGCCTCCACCCAGAAGAGCAGCACGCTGGCGATGACGCTCGCGCCCCAGATGTGGGCGATCTGCCGCTCGACGGCGGTCACCGGGCCGTTGCGATGCCTGAGCGCCCAGAAGATCGGGGCCCAGAGCGCGAGCCCGCCCCCCCAGAGCAGCAGATAGGTGAACCGCGTGGCCCCACGCCAGGCGAGCACGTCGGTGGTCACGCACAGGCCGAGGATCACGACCGAGTGCCACATCCAGAGCAGGCCCCAGTTCTCGAGCACGACCGCATGGTGCGTTTCGCGGAAGAGGCGGGCCGCCACGTCGGCCAGGCCGCCGCGGCGGGCCGCGACTGGTTCGCCGACGAGATAGGCCCGCAGGTCGGCGGCCAGGCCGGAAGCTGAGGCGTAGCGGAGATCCTGCGGCTTCTGCAGGCTCTTGAGCGCGATCATCTCGAGATCACGATCGACCTGCGGATCGATCGACCTGGGCAGCGGCGGATCGGCCTCGAGCACGGCCAAGAGCGTGTCCATCGGGCTGGCGGCCTGGAACGGCGGCCGGCCCGTGAGCATCTGGTAGAGGATCGCGCCGAGGCTCCACACGTCGCTGGCAGGCCCCACGTCGCCACGGCTGCCGGCAGCCTGCTCGGGCGACATGTAGCAGGGCGTGCCGAGGATGGCGCCGGTATGCGTGACGGAGTCCCCCGCCTCCAGCCGCTTCGCGAGTCCGAAGTCCGACACCCGTGGCTCACCCGCCGCATCGATGAGGATGTTCGACGGCTTGAGGTCGCGGTGGAGCACGCCGCGGGCATGGGCCGCCTGCACCGCCTCGGCCACCTTCGCCAGTAGTTCCGCCGCTTCCCGCGGCGGCAGCGGTCCTTCCGCCAGCCGTTTGGCCAGCGTGGTCCCCTCGATGTACTGCATGCTGTAGAAGGGATGACCGTCGTGCTCACCGACCTCGAAGATCGACACGATGCCGGCATGGTCGAGATGCGCGGCCGCCTCCGCCTCGCTACGGAACCTCGCAAGATCGGCCGGCCCGGCGAGATCCCGCCGCAGGAGCATCTTGATCGCCACGGTGCGGCCGAGGCTCTTTTGCACCGCGCGATAGACGCAGCCCATGCCACCGCGGCCGATCTCTTCGACGAGCTCATAGTCGCCGAAGGCCGCGGGCAGTGGCGTGCTGCCCGGAATGAAGGCACCCGCGCTCGGAGCCACGATCACGACATTCTCCGCCGCGGCCGCATGATCCGCCCCGGCCCCAGCCTCGAAGATCGTCGACTGCTCGGCGACGGCATCGGCCATCGACATCACGGCGAAGAGCTCCCGCAACTGCGGCGCGATGTCGGGATGGGAGCGAGTCATGTCCTCGAGCGCCGCCTGCGATTGAGGCCCCTGCGTCTCGGAGAGCGA
>JBILVW010000126.1:0-7649 GCA_044370205.1 Pirellulales bacterium
CGGTATCCATCTCAAGGACTTCGCCGAGATGCAGGACAAGACGAAGGGCGTGATCCTCGGCAAGGGGCACCTCGACGTGCCCGCGGTGTTCGCGGCGCTCGAGCAGGTGCAGTTCCCCGCCGACGGCGCCCTCTCGCTCGAATACGAGGAGAATCCGAAGAATCCGCTCGCCGAAATCCGCGAATGCGTGGACGTGGCCCGCAAGGCACTCGCCGCCGGGTGACGCACGCGGAGTTCATCAGCTCGAGCGAATCCGACGTGGCCGGAGTGGCGACGGATCGAAATGCGGGCGGTAGGCGAGGGGGTCGGCGAACGCTCGAGGAGCATTGGGCCGCCGCGGCCCACGCGACGAGACTTTTGCCGCCCCCGAGCCGGCGATCCACCTTCATCGGATTCGATCTAGCCGCGGCGATCGATGATCCGCCGGGCCTTTGCCTCGAACCGGGGCAGGCTCCCCAGTGGCACGATGGCCACATCGACATGGAGCCCGATCCGGAGCTTGAGCTCCTTCGCCACGCGGTCGGGCGCCGCGAGCCGATCTTCGATCTGAAGTGACAGCCGGTCGAGGGCCTCGTCGGTCGTGACGGAGAGCTGGTAGTCGACGATCTCCGGGAAGCTTCGCACGATGTCGTCGATCGCCCCCGGAAACACGTTCACGCCCCGCACGACGAGCATGTCGTCGGTCCGGCCGAGGATGCCGCCGTCGAGACGCACCCACGGGCAGGCTCCGGCCGCCACGTCGGCCTCGCTCGGCCAGATCGGCCGCACGACGTCGCCGGTGCGATACCGGATCACGGGTGCACCACTGCGGCCGAGCGTGGTGAGCACGAGTTCGGCGAGTTCGCCGTGCGCTGCGGCCTCGCCGGTCTCCAGCGAAAGAAACTCCGGGTGGAACCAGGGTTCGAGCACGTCGAGGCCGGGGCCGCGAAGATCGCCCACGCCCCACGGCCCCACTTCCGTCGCCCCCGCGTGGTCGAGCACGTCGGCGCCCCACGCCTCCGCGATCCTCCGCCGCACGGCCGGCAACGAGCCGCCCGGCTCGCCGGCCACGATCACCAGCCGCACGGAACGGATTGCGGATTCGAGCTTCTCGTCGGCCGCCACCTCGGCGAGATGCAGGGCGTAGCTGGGCGTGGCGAGCAGTACGCTGGGCTCGAGCGTGCGGGCGAGCTCGAGCCGGGCGAGCGTCGACATGCCACCGGTCGGAATCGCCATCGCGCCCGCCGCGACCGCCGCATCGAACCCGCTCCAGAACCCGGCATACGGCCCGAACGACGACGCCACCAGCACGCGGTCGCCGGCGGACACGCCGCCGCGGGCGAGGATGGCCCGCCAGCAGTCCATCCACCATTCCCAGTCGGCGGCGGTGTCGAACACCGGCAGTGGCCGGCCATGCGTGCCGCTCGTCTGATGAAACCGCACGAAGCGGTCACGCGGCCAGGTGAGGTTGCCCGGAAGGCCGTCGGCCGCGGCGGCGACGAGTTCCTCCTTGAACGTGAACGGCCAGTCGGCGAGTTCGGCGAACGACGCGATGTCGCGAGCCGCCGGAAACCGGGCGAGCTTCGTGGCGTAGAAGTCGTTGTGAGGCAGGATCTCTCGAAGCAGGCCGCGGAGCCGCTCGAGCTTCAAGGCGTCGAGCCCGCCGCGGCCACAGTTCAGATCCGCTGGAGAACGGTCATGCATGCCGAGATTATGGCACGCCCAGACTCGGGATGCCCTGCGCGGGGGCGTTTTGCAGCGGCGGCTGGAGTCCCTGGAACGGCGAGGGGGACGGCGGCGGCAGCACGAGCCCCTGCGGAGGCTGCTGCGGCGGGGCCGGCGCGAATTGCTGCAGCGGAGGCGCGGCAGGCGGTGGGGCGGGAATCGGCTGCACCGTCGCCGGCAGCGGCTGCACGACGGCGGCCGGCGGCGACGCGGGCATGCTGCCGGCGGCGAGCCGCGCCTGCTCGGCGCGGGCCACGACCGACTCCGGCGGCGTCGATGCCGCCGGCTGCATGGCGAGATCGACCACCCGCTCGTCGCGGATCTCCCACGGGATGAGATTCTCGCTCACGAAGTCGAGCGGAAAGTATTGATACCAGGGCAGCGGGAACGGCTGCCGCACGGTGAGCGTCTCGTAGCCGTCCTTCACGAGCCGGATCTTCCGCGTGCCGTAGTAGACGAAGTCGTGCGAGACGGGCGTCGCGCCGAGCTGGTAATCATCGACGTAGACGAGCGCCCCCGGCGGATTGCTGCGGATCGTCATCCGCCGCTGCACGCAGCCGACCGACGTCACCGCGCAGGTGACGAACGCCATCAGGCCGCAGATCATGGTCCGGCGGCCCGTGGGCCGAATGATGGGGGGCGGAAGGAACATGGCCGGGACGCTAGAAAACCGCCGTCACCGCCGCCAGATCAGCATGGGGCTGATCCGTTCCGGCTGCTAGACTTCCCAGCTCCCCTGCCCCCCCTTCCCGAGGCATCCATCCGTGGGTTCCGGCACCAGCCTCGAGTATTGCGACCGCACCGACGTCGGCCGACGCCGCGCGAGCAACCAGGACGCGAAGGCCGTGCTCGAGCCGTGGAGCCGCGAGCAGTATCGGCGGCGGGGCTGGCTGTTCGTGGTGGCCGACGGCATGGGGGCCCACGCCGCCGGCGAGACGGCCAGTGCGATGGCGGCCGAGCAGGTGCCGCTCGTCTATGAGAAGCACGCCGCTCGATCGCCGATTCTCGCCCTCCGCACGAGCATCGAGCAGGCCAACGCCGAGATCAACGCACGGGGAGAGAGTTCGCTCGACCTCAAGGGCATGGGCACCACCTGCACGGTGCTGGCGATCCTGCCGCGGGGCGCGATCGTGGGTCACGTCGGCGACAGCCGCGCCTATCGTGTGCGTGGCGGCACGATCGAGCAGCTCTCGAAAGACCACTCCCTCGTCTGGGAACTCGAGGCGGCCCACACGGGCTCGCCCGACGAGATGCCGGTGGCCCCGAAGAACATCATCACGCGGTCGCTCGGCCCCCATGCCCGTGTCGATGTCGATCTCGAAGGACCGTTCCAGGTCGAGGAGAACGACGTCTTCGTGCTCTGCAGCGACGGTCTGTCAGGGCAGGTCGCCGACGACGAAGTCGGCCTGCTGGCGGCGCTGCTGCCACCGAAGGCAGCGGCGGCCGCGCTCGTGGGGCTGGCGCTCGTGCGGGGCGCGCCGGACAACGTGACGGTGATCGCGGCGAAAGCCGGGGAACGCGAGGTGTCGCGAACGGCTCCGGGCGACGAGCCGTGGCCGCTCGCCGACGAGACTCCGGTGCCGGCGCACCGCGAGGTCGTGCCCTGGACGCTGCTGGCGATCGCGGGCGGATGCCTGTTCGCGGCGCTGCTGCTCTATCCGGATGGCTCCCTGATGAAGTCAGGTGGCCCGCTCGGCAGCCTGCTCGGTGAACTCCGGGATGCTGTCGCCTGGGTCACGTTCGGCAGCCTGCTGCTCGGCTTCGCGGGGGCGATCATCGCCGCGCTCGTCACCTTCTACGCGCCCGCGACTCCCCGCACCCCGCGGCTCGCCCCGGGCGCTCGCATCGGCTCCGGCCCCTATCGCACCTATGCCTGCGGGCCGACGACTGCGCGGATCGAGGGCATCGTCGCCAGCGTCGAGTCGGCCGCCGACGGCCTCGACGACGCCACCCGCACTCACGCGCTCGGCCATGTCCGCCGGGCGAGAGAGGCAGCGGCCGGTGGCGACTTCGGCACGGCCGTCACGGCGACAGCCGATGCCATCGGCGTCTACGCCCGGAGCGTCGAGGCAGCCCGGCCATGAAGATCATCACCCGCTACGTGCTGCTCGAGCTGCTCCAGGTGTTTCTGGTGGCCCTCGCGGCGCTCACGCTCTTCATGCTCGTGGTGGGCCTCGTGAAGGAGGCCCAGCAGCAGGGGCTCGGGCTCGTGCAGATTCTTCTGCTCGTGCCCTACGTGTTGCCCGAAGCGATGCGATTCGCCGTGCCCGGCACGATGCTCTTCGCAACGGCGAGCGTGTTCGGCCGGATGTCGGCCAGCAACGAGATCACGGCCCTCAAGGCGGCCGGCATCACGCCGATGTCCACGATGTGGCCGGCGTTCGGCCTGGCGCTCGTGGTGAGCTTCGTGTCGGTATGGCTCAACGACGTGGCCGTGTCGTGGGGCCGCGACGGCATCCGCCGCGTGGTGGTCGAGAGCGTCGAGCAGATCATCTACGGCAAGCTGCGGCAGCAGCGGTCCTACAGCACGCCCCAGGTGTCGATCAACGTGAAGGGAGTGGATGGGCGGACGCTGATCCGGCCGACGCTCTCGTTTTCGTCGGGCCCGGCCGGCACTCCGGCGACCGTGTCGGCCGCCGAGGCGGAGCTCAGGGCCAACGCCGGCGCCGGCACGCTCACGGTCATCTTTCGCGACGGCACGCTCCACATGGGCGACGTCACCGCGTCGTTTCCCGACGAGATCGTCCGCGAGGTGCCGCTCGACGCCGTGAGCCGCAAGGGCACGGTGGCGACGAGCCCCTCCGAGATCGCGATGGCCGAGTTCGCGGAGGCCCGGGCCGACGAGGTGAAGCGAATCGATCAGATCGAGCAGGTGGCGGCGGGCAAGCAGGCCATGGGCCTCGTCACCGGCCGCCTCGAGCAAACGATCCCCGCCGCCGTGGCCCACGAGCGGACCCTGCTCGAGTGGGAAAAGACACGGCTCAACCGGATCGTGATGGAGCCCTGGCGGCGGTGGGCCAACGGCTTCAGCTGCCTCTGCTTCGTGCTCGTCGGCGCCCCGATGGCCATCCGCATGCGAAACGCCGACTTCCTCACGAGCTTCTTTCTCTGCTTTCTGCCGATCCTGATCGTCTACTACCCCGTGTTCATCCTCGGCGTCGATCAGGCCAAGGCGGGCAAGGTGCCGCCGATCGCGGTCTGGGCGGGCAACCTGCTGATGCTGGCCTGGGGCTGGTGGCTGATGCGCCGCGTCGTCCGCCAGTAATGGGCCGGGGTTCTGCACGCGACAACGGGAAGCATGGTTTTCGGGGGGCTGAAAATCTGGCAGAATCCGGCTGCACCGATTCAGGGAATCCTTCATCCGCACGCCAGGAGTGATCCACATGCCCCGTCCCGTCACGCTCTTCACCGGCCAGTGGGCCGACCTCCCGATGGAAGATCTCGCCCGCAAGGCCCGTGAGTTCGGCTATCAAGGCCTCGAACTCGCCTGCTGGGGTGACCACTTCGACGTCACGCGGGCCCTCGATGAAAGCGGCTACTGCGCGGCGAAGCGAGACGCGCTCGAGCGGCACGATCTCTCCGTCTACGCGATCTCGACCCACCTCGTGGGCCAGGCCGTCTGCGACCGGATCGACGAGCGGCACAAGTCGATCCTCCCGCCGCACGTCTGGGGCGACGGCAAGCCCGACGGCGTCAACAAGCGGGCCGCGGAAGAACTGAAGAAGACGGCCCGCGCCGCCCAGAAGCTGGGCGTCTCGGTGGTGAACGGGTTCACCGGCTCGGCGATCTGGCCCCTGCTCTACTCCTTCCCGCCGGTGCCCGATTCGATGATCGACGCCGGCTACGCGGAGTTCGCGGAGCGGTGGCACCCGATCCTCGACGTGTTCGCCGAGTGCGGCGTGCGGTTCGCGCTCGAGGTGCATCCCACCGAGATCGCCTTCGACATCTACACGGCCCAGCGGGCGCTCGACGCGCTCGGCCGCCGCGAGGAGTTCGGCTTCAACTTCGACCCCAGCCACCTTCACTGGCAGGGTGTCAGCTCCGTGGAATTCATCCGTACGTTCCACGACCGGATCTACCACGTGCACATCAAGGACGCGATCGTCACCCTCAACGGCCGCTCCGGCATCCTCGGCAGCCACATCAACTTCGGCGATCCCCGCCGGGGCTGGGACTTCCGCTCGCCGGGGCGTGGCGGCATCGATTTCGAGGAGATCATCCGGGCCCTCAACCAGGTCGGCTACGAGGGTCCGCTCTCGGTCGAATGGGAGGATTGCGGCATGGATCGCGAGCACGGCGCCGCCGAGGCCGCGCGGTTCGTGAAGAACCTCGACTTCGCCCCGAGCCGGCGGCAGTTCGACTCGGCATTCGCCGAGTCCTGAGCCTCGCTGTCTACAAGTAAGGTAAGTCAAACCGTCACCGGGTATCGCCGGCTCGGGGGCGGCAAAAGTGCTTTGTCCGCCGTTCCGACGGCGGAAGGGCTCGTCGCGGTGGGCCTCGCGGACTCGGCCCAATGCTCCTCGAGCTTTCGCCGACCCCCTCGCCTTCCGCTCTCAGTGATCAGCCTTTTGCTCGAGATCCTTTGAATGCGCATCAGCGGGATCGCAGCGGGGCTGGCTTGGTTGATGCTCGTGGCGCTGGGGGTGGCGGCTCCGCCGCCGCCTCCGCTCGACCGGCTCGAGGCGGATTTTCGTGGCCGCGTCGAGTCGCTCGCGGTGCGGGCGGCTGCGGGGGGGCACGACGAGGTGGCGGCCTTCGTCCGTGGCTGGCCGCTGCCGGCGGAGAGCGACTGCCAGTTCGTGCTGGCCATCCCACCGCGACTCGAGACGCCGGCGTTCGTGGATGCAGAGGGCGAGACTGCGATCTGGAAGGAGTTGGTCGCGGCCCGGCGGACGCATGCGGAGGCTGTCTTCGCCCACGTCGGTCTCGTGCCGCCCTGCGCGGCGATCCGGCTGCTGCATCGGGTGCTGCGTGACGATCCCGAGCATGCCCGGGCGCGGGAACTTGCAGGCTGGGTGAAAGGCAAAGACGGCTGGATATGGCCCGAGGCGAAGCGGCAGCGCGACCGCGGCGGCGACTTCGATCCGCGATTCGGCTGGCTGCCGAGCGGCCGGCTCGCGCGATATCGGGCCGGCGAACGCTACGACCGCGGCCGCTGGATCACGGCGGCTGCCGACGATGCCCGCTCGCTCGCGGTCGCCGATGGCCGCCGGTTCGTCTCCGACCATTGGGAAATCACGTCGACCGCGTCGCTCGAGGCGGCGGCCGAGGTGGCCGCCATGCTTGAAGAGTCCCACACGATCTGGCGGCAGATCTTTGGGCCGCTCGCCGTCTCACCCCGCGACCGTCGGCTCGGTGGCCGGCCTCCCAAGGCGAGCCTGGAGCCCCTCATCGCGATCCTCTGCGCCGACCGGAGGCAATACCAAGCCGAGCTCGAGCCGCTGGAGCCGGCGATCGGCATGACCGAAGGGATCTACTGGGCCCCAACCCGTACGCTCTGGCTCGCGGCAACCGCGCCGCGGAACGACGACCATGATCGGGCCTCTTTCCCCGCCACGATCCGCCACGAGGCGACCCATCAGCTCTGCGCCGAAAGTCGACCGACGAGCCCTCTTGCCGGAGAGCGGTGCGGCTTCTGGGCGATCGAGGCGGCGGCGTGCTACCTGGAGTCGGTGAGACCGGCGGCCTGTGGCTGGACTGTAGGCGGGCCCGATGCAGGCCGTATGCCCACCGCGCGGACGGCGGTCGTCGAGCAGGAGTTTCACATGCCGCTCGCCGAGCTCACCGGGCTCGGCCGTGGCGACTTCCAGGCTCATCCCCAGCTGGCCACGCTCTATGCGGAGCTCGCCGGACTCGCCGACTTCTTCATGAATGGCGAAGCGGGACGGCATCGCGAGGCCTTCGTCGCCTATCTCACGCGGGTCTACGACGGCACGGCCGATCCC
>JBILVW010000127.1:0-7617 GCA_044370205.1 Pirellulales bacterium
GACGCCGAGCTCGTGGCCTTGCAGCTGCACCGCAACGACTGGTTTTGCCGCCGGGCCCGCGAGGTCCTCGCCGAGCGGGCAACCGCGGGCGGCGACCTCTCCACGGCGGCCACAACGCTCCGCCGGCTCGCCGAGACGCATGCCGATCCCACGCGGCGGCTCCGCGGACTCTGGGCCGCCCACGCGATCGGCGCGGCCGACCGAGAGTGGCTGAGGTCGCGGCTCGCCGATGATCATGCGTCGGTCCGTGCCTGGGCGGTGCGGCTGCTCGTGGACGACCCGCAGGGCGATGCTGTGGCCGCGGGCTCACCTGAATGGCTCGGCGAGGCGCTGGCGGGCCTTGCCGAGAGCGAGCCGGCCGGCCTCGTGCGGCTGCATCTCGCAGGAGCGCTCGGAAGATTGCCGCACCGCTGGCGGTGGCCGATCGTGGAGTCGCTCGCTTCGCGCACGAGCGACGCCGACTGGCGCGAGCTTACGCTGCTGCTCTGGTATGGCCTGCGCGGCCCGGTTGCCGAGGAGCCTGCCAAGGGGGCGACGCTCGTGGCGAGGACGCCGATGCCCACGTTGCGGCGGCTCATCGCCCGCAGGCTCGCCTTCGACGCCGACCGGTCGGCCGCGTTTGCCGACGCGCTCGTGTTGCTCCTCGAGGCGACGGAGGGTGACGGCGCACGGCGGGCCGACGTGACAGCCGGAATCACGGCCGCCTGGGAAGGCCGCAAAAAGCTGCCGCTGCCCGCGGCGTTGCTCGCGGTCGTCGCCGGAGATCCAACGCTCGCACGGTTCGCGAAACCGCCCGCGGAGCCGGAACCGCAGCCGAAGGATACCGCGGTCGCGGCGACTGCCGCCGAGATCGCGCGGCTGCAGGCGGCCGGCCCCTCGACCCCCGCGGCCCGCAACGCGGCGATCAAGGCGTGGCGCGAGAAACTCACCCCCGACGAACTCTCGCGGGCCGACCGGGCCGCGGGCCGCGTCGTCTGGCGGCAGCGGTGCGGCACCTGCCACATGCTTTTCGACGAAGGGGGCAACGTCGGGCCCAACCTCACCGGCTCCGGGCGGTCCGAGGCGGACTACGTGATCCTCAACGTGATGAATCCGAGCGCCGTCGTGCCGGAGGCCTGGCGGCTGACGCAGGTGATCACCGCCGGCGGCCGAGTGCTCACCGGCGCGGTGGCCGCCTCGGACGAACGCACACTCACGCTCCGCACCACCGGCGGCGATGTCACACTCGATCGCGAAGAGATCGACGAAGTGATCACGCGGGAGCAGTCGGTGATGCCCGAGGGGCTCTGGAACGGCCTCACCGACGAACAGGTGCGCGACCTCGTGGCCTACCTTGCTTCCCCGACACAGGTGCCGCTGCCGACGGCGGACAGGGTGACGGAGCCGTTTCCCGGCGTGCGTTACGTGCACCGGCATGTCTCGGAGCCCCGTGAGATCGACATGCACATCGTCATCGTCGACCTGAACCGGTCGGGCGTGACGATCAAGACCACCGGGGCCAATGGCGATCGGCCGGGCGAATGCGACCTGGAGACGACGCGGGCCTTCGTGCGACGCAGCGGAGCGCAGATCGGCATCAACAGCGGATTCTTCAGCCGCACGGGCGAGGAACGGCGGCTCGGGGTCGCGGATCTCAGTTCGTTGGCCGTGTCCGACGGAGTGAAAGTGTCCGACTGGGGAACGTGGATCAAAGACGCCGTCAACATCGGAGCCGACAACACCGTCACCTTCGTCACGCGGGCCGCGGACGACACCACCGGCTCCATGACCACGCCGCAGGTCGATCTCTACAATGCCTTGTCGGGCAGTGCGCGGTTGATCCGGGACGGGGTCGTGCTGCCGGGCGAGGGGGGCGAGACCACCTATCCGCAGACGGGGGTCGGCCACACCGCCGACCATCGCCTGATCCTCTTCGTTTCCGACGGCCGCCAGCCGGAGTTCAGCGCCGGCATGACCTACCGGGAAGTGGCGCTGGTGCTCAAGGAATTCGGCGCCGTCGATGCTCTAGCCCTCGACGGCGGCGGCTCGGCGACGATCGTGATGGCCGATGGTAAAACCGGCGAGCCCCGGGTGCTCAACCGCCCCTCCGACGGCCAGGAACGCCCCGTCGGCAACAACCTTGCAATCATCCTTCCCTAAAACCTCAAAGGCGCCAGCCACGTGGGAGGTCGACATGCTGCCCCACGGGGAGCAGCTGTTCGGCCGCGAAGAGGAGTCGGTTCAGTAGTCGGCGACCGAGCCGTCTTTCAGCGTTTGGCCGGGCCACTTGAAGGTCTGCGGCTTGCTCGCCTCCTCGGCCAGAAGTTTTTCGTCCACCTCCACGCCGAGGCCCGGGCCTGATGGCAGGCCAATGGTGCCCTCGGCGTCGTAGGCATACTCCATCCGCAGGATGCCCGGCGGAATCGAGCCGGCGTTCTTCGGGTAGAACTCGTGGATCAGAAACAGCGGAATCGCCGCCGTCACGTGCAGGCTGGCGGCGATGCCGAGGAAGCTGCCGGTGCAGTGCGGCGCCAGCGGCACGTAATACGCCTCGGCCAGCGTCGCGATCTTCCGCATCTGGCTGATGCCCCCGGTGTGGCTGCAATCGGGCTGCAGGATGTCGATGCACCGCTCGTGCAGGTAGGGAATCACCTCGTAGATCGTGCGGTCGCGCTCGCCGGTGGCCAGCGGGACGTCGATCTTCTCGCGCAGCCGCTTGAAGATCTCGATGTTGCCCGGCACGCCGGGCTCCTCGATGAACAGCACGTCGTAGGGCTTGATCGCGGCCGCCACCTGGATCAACGTCGCCGGCGGCAGCGCAGAATGCGCGTCGAACATCACCGCGCCTTTCGGGCCCACCTTCTCGCGGGCCGCCTTGATCGCATTCACGTAGCCTTCGACCACGTCCGGCGTCCCGGAATGCTCGCGGGGGCCACCGGGGGGCACCTTGTAGGCCAGTGGCGTGAAGTAGACCCGGATCCGGTCGCGGGTCGGCCCCCCCAGGAGCCGGTAGACGGGCGTGTTCCAGAGCTTCCCGGCGATGTCCCAGAGGGCCACGTCGATCGCGGCCATGGCGTGGATCAGGATCGCGCCGCCGCGCACGTCGCGGTGCGCGCGAAACATCTTTTGCCAAAGGTGTTCGATCCGCGTCGGGTTTTCACCGTCGACCAGTTCGAACAGCGATTCGACGCACACCTTACCGACCCGCGGGTCGGTGCCCTTCACCTCGCCCCAGCCGGTGATGCCGTGATTCGTTTCGATCTTCACGATCACGATCGGGCCGACCCAGTAGGTCTTCAGCCCCGTGATGCGGATGCTCGACGAACGGTCGGCGACCTGCGCGCCGGCTGCGTCGTCCGCGGCCACGGCGTGGTTGGCCATCGCGAATCCGGCCGCAGCCGCGCCGAACGATTGAAAAATGTCGCGACGACGGTGTCGCGGCGATTCGATCGGGGTGGGGGATGGTTCTGCCATGGTGGTGCACTCCGGGGGTCATGAAGCGGCCACCGCAGCCTTCGCCTTGTGCCCGGTCGACGCTACCGACGGCGCCTCGTCGATCACCTTGAGCAGGCGGTCGATCATGCCGTCGGCGTCGATGCCTTCCGCCTGCGCGGTGAAGTTGGTGTAGATCCGATGCCGCAAGACCGCGCGGGTGACGGCCCGCACGTCGTCGGTGGTCGCCTGCGGATTGCCGCGCAAGAGCGCCCGGCTCTTCGCACCCAAGGCGAGATACTGCCCGGCCCGCGGCCCCGCTCCCCAGGCCAGATATTTCCGGGTGATCTCCGGCGAGGTCTCCTTGTTGGGGTGCGTCGCGGAAACCAGCCGCACGATGTATTCGAGCACGTGATCGCTGATCGGTACCTGCCGCACGGCCTTGCGGAGATCGAGCACGTCTTCGCCCGTCAGCACCGATTCGGGCGTGTCCAGCCCTCCCGCCGTCGTGTTCTTGATGATCGTCTTGAGCTCGACATCCGAGGGGTAGTCGACGTAGAGGTTGAACATGAAGCGATCCAGCTGCGCCTCCGGCAGCGGATAGGTGCCCTCCTGCTCGATCGGGTTCTGCGTCGCCATCACCATGAAGGGCTCCTCGAGCTTGTAGGTCTTCTTGCCGACCGTGATGCTCTTCTCCTGCATGGCCTCGAGGAGCGCCGCCTGCGTCTTGGGAGGGGTGCGGTTGATCTCGTCGGCCAGGAGCAGATTGGTGAACACCGGCCCCTGGACGAAGACGAATTGCTTCTTGCCGGTCGAGTGATCCTCCTCGAGGATCTCCGTGCCGGTGATGTCGCTGGGCATCATGTCGGGGGTGAACTGGATCCGCTTGAAGTGCATCGAGAGCGTCTTGGCGAGGGTGCTGACCAGCAGGGTTTTGGCGAGACCGGGAACACCAACGAGCAGCACGTGGCCGCCGGCACACATGGCGATGAAGACCTGGTCGATCAGTTCTTCCTGGCCGACGATGACCTTGCGCAGTTCGCCGAGCACGCGGTCGCGGGCATTCCGGGCGTGGTCGATCGCTTGTTGGGCATGGGGAGCGTTCATGGGAGGGGAATCCGTTGGGGGGTTTGGGTGTGAACCGGGAAAAACGAGGAACGTACGAAATCAGGGAACGACGGCGTGGAATTCCAATTCCAGCCAGGGGGGATGTTCGTTGGGGCGGGAGGGCGTTGTGGGGGCGACCGGTTCGAAGTGGACCGCCTCGGAGCCAGCCGGACCAAGGTTCTTCCAGACGAAGCCGCCGGGGTAGTCACGGGAATGGCCATCCACCAGCTTCCCCGGATGCCGGCCGGATGCGAGTTTCGGCAGCGGAGCGCCGAAGAGAAATGACTGGCCGAGTTGCGGATCGCACTGCACTGGAGTTTCGGGCTCGAGCGCCAGGGCCTGTCCGTCGATCGTCACGACGATCTGCTTCGCGATCGCCCGCGCCTTGCCGGCGAAAAAGGTGTCCCGCTCCTCGGTGGAGATGGTTCCATTGCCGTCCGTATCCATGGATCTGAGTTCCATGAGCGCCGCCCGTTCAGTGAGGATCAGGCGATAGGCGAGCCGCGCCCGCCCATCCGCGGCGAACAGCCGCAGTTCCCGTTGGACGTGATCGATCGGCGACTCGTGGCCACGGCCCGACGCCGGTGCCAGGGCCAGGATCAGGGCCGTCAGAAAAACGTGTCGGAGCATTTTCATGGTGCAATGGTTGTCGTCGTGCGGGCGTCGGCCGCCTCGGCCAAGACGGCCTGCAGCTGCCAGGTATTGAGACCGGAATCGAGCAGGACGATGATGAAAGGGGATCGGCGGATGGCCGCCAGGTCCGCTGCATATTTGGCCCGATCGGCGGCCCGGGCCGCGCGTACCGCGGCTTCGAGGACGGCGAAGTCTCCGGACTTCAAGCCGGCGGCGATCAGGGGAGAATCGAGCTGGATCTGGGACAGCGACCGCAGCACCGCGACCTGGGTGGCCGGGGTCGCCGCCTGATATCGCCGGGCGACCTCCGCCTCGGCGGCCTTGTCGCCCTGCCTCAAACGGGCAAGGTCGATGAACAGCCGGGCCTGTTCGAGCTGTTCGGGAATCAGTCGTCCGGCGGCCAAGTCCGGAAAATACTTCGGCGTGTCGGCGCTCAGCCGCCGCAGCGAATCCCGGGCATCCGCGTCGGCATAATGTCCCAGCGCCCAGATCGCCTGGCCGCGAATCGCCACCGGCGCCGTGACGTCCTCCGCCAGGCCGCTGAGAAATCTCGTGGCACCCGGCGGCAGGTTTCGTTGCCCCGCGATCCGGCAGAGCAGATCCGCCTCGAGCGGCTCGGCGACGTTGGCCAGCAGGTCCGTCAGCACCCTGTCGGGCACTTCTCCGGGAATATGATTGATCGCCAGGATCATCTTCATCCGCACGGCCGGGTTCTTTTCCTTCTTGAGCCAGCCGAGCAATGAACCGATCGCCGCCGGATCACCGACGGCACCGGCGGCATCGATCAATTGCGGGCTGGCATCCGGTCGCTCCGCGAGCAATTCCCCGATGCTCCGGAGCAGGGAGGCGTCGGGATGGACCGCGGCGGCTTCGAGGGCGGCCCCGAGAACGCCGCCGGTCGCCTTTTCGAGAGCCTCTCGGATCAGGGCATGGCGCTCGGGCCATTGGGTGTTCGCGACCGCGAGGAGGATCGACCGCCGCACCTCGGCGTCGGTGGAGCGACGGAACAGTTCGCCAATCGCCTGCCCCACCTCCGCCGATTGCGGCCATGCCTCGGCGGCTTCGGCGAGCTTCGCCAACACCGGCGGTGATGGCTCGGATCGAATCCGGCCGAGCAGTTCCGCAAGCGCCTTCGACCGCCCCTCGTCCGATAGCGCCGGCCTGTCCGGCTTGTCCCGGTACGCGATGCGGCCGAGGGCGGTCGCCGCTGCCTGCCGCAGATCCTCGTCGGGGGATTCAAGCATGCCGATGACCCAGTCGGCCGCCGCCACGACGCGGGCATCGGCGACGAGCTTGAGCAATGCGTCGGCGGTCCGGGGATCCCGGACGACCGCCGGGTTTCGAGCGCAGGAGGCGACCGCCCCATGAAAATCCTCGGCGTATTGCCGTTCGCTTTCCGCCCTCAGCCACCAGCCGAGGGACGGAAACATCAGCCGCAGTTTCGCGAGATCGGGATTCGGGCTGGCGGCCTGGGCCTTCAACCATCCGAGCGTCGGCAGAGGTGCCGCGTGAACCACGGCCTCGGGCAGCGATCGCGGCCAGGCCTTCCAGGTCAGGCCTGCCGCCAACGGCTCCTGGGCCGCGGCCGCAGCCGGGGAGTGGAACAGTTCGAAGGCGGCGGGATCGTACAGCCGCAGCAGTTCCGGATGCATCCGGCGGCACTTTGCCGCGCGGGCGATGATATCGGCGAGCACCTCCGCCTGCGCGGGCCGCGCTTCATCGAGGAAGCCGGCGGCGGCCACCGCGGCCGCGACGCCGGATGCGATCAGCGATTCGACGGCCTCCGACGAAACGCCGCCCGCCTCCCGATCGGCGAGGATCGCGGCGACGGCGGCCGCAGCCGCGGTGTTGCTCGTGTCGCCGGCATCGCCAGGGGCGGCAGCGGCAGCGCATCGGTACACCGGCCAGTCGGGCTGCGTCTTGTGGAACCAGTCCGATTTCCGCTTCGGTCCGGAATGGTGATAGCGTTCCGGCAGATCGCCGTCCTGCACGACGGCCAGCAGGCTCACTTCCAGGCCCGCGACGTTCCACGGGCCGCGAACCCGTTTGCCCTGTTCCTCCCGCCAGGTTTCCGCGGTCTTGGGCACCCCGAGCGACCGCCAGGGAATGCGGATCTCGGCCGTGTAGCCGGTATCGACGTCGCCTGGCGCGTTGACGGTGGACGGCTGTCCGTCGGCCTTCGGCTTGAGCTTCACCGCGTGAGCGACGGTGTGCGGCGGATGGTCCCGCAGCCATTCGCCGTCGTTGAAGATGATGCCGTGTGAGGCCAGGGTGCCCTTGGCGACGGGCCACTCCGGGGCCGGCACGATGCAGAAGACGTCGTTGAACTGATTGAGGGCGTTGTGGTGGATTTCCCACATGAAATGCTCGTCGCCGAACGAAATGAAAAACTCCACCACGTCGAGCTTGGTGGCCGGATCATAGATCGAAGCCCCCGGTCGCAGATTTTCCGCGGGGCCCTCGGTG
>JBILVW010000128.1:0-7600 GCA_044370205.1 Pirellulales bacterium
GTCGATCCGGGGTTCGAGCCCGACGCCATCGTGGAGGCCGTGGAAAGCCGCGGCCTCGCGCCGGTCGCCATCCTGCTGACCCACGGCCACTCCGATCACATCGCGGGCAACGAAGCCCTCCGCCACCGCTGGCCCGACCTGCCGATCTGGATCGGGCGGCACGACGCCCCGAAGCTCACCGATCCGGAGGGCAATCTCTCCGCGCCGTTCGGCCTGCAGCTCGTGAGCCCGCCCGCCGACCGGCTGCTCGACGACGGCGAAACCGTGACGACCGCGGGCCTCACGTTCGAGGTCCGGGAAATCCCCGGTCATTCCCGGGGCCACGTCGTCTTCGTGCTTCACGACACGACCCCGCCGCTCGTCATCGGCGGCGACGTGCTCTTCCGCGGGGGCATCGGCCGGTCGGATTTCGCCGACGGCGACCCTGCCGCGCTGGTCGCGGGCATCCACGACCGGCTCTACTCGCTGCCCGACGAGACGGTCGTGCTTCCCGGCCACGGCGACCTCACGACGATCGGCCGGGAGCGGCGGCACAACCCGTTCGTGCGGGATGCCGCCGCGGAGCGTCGTTGACCGTGTCCGTCGCAGCGATCGAAGATACCGCCATGCTCTCGCCAGCCGACATCCCGGAACGCACGCAGCCGCCGGCGGCGACACTGCCGTCGTCGGTTCGCTCGCCGTTCTGCCGGGCCGCCGGGCTGTCGCTGGCGGCGCTCGCCCGCGTGCTGGCCGGTTCCAGCGTGCGGTGGATCGCCAGCCAGCCCGACACCTGCCAGCGGATCTACTTCGCCAACCACACCAGCCACCTCGACGCGCTCGTGATCTGGTCGTCGCTGCCGCAGGCCGTCCGCGAGCTGACGCGGCCCGTGGCGGCCAAGGACTACTGGTCGCGCGGCCTCGTCCGCCGCTGGCTGGCCACGGAGGTGTTCGACGCGATCCTGATCGATCGCACCGACATCAAGGTGCACCAGAGCCCGGTCGATCTCATGCTCCGCGAGGCGGGCACGAACCGCTCGCTGATCGTGTTTCCCGAGGGAGGACGCAGCGTCACCGGCGAGATCGGCGAGTTCAAGAGCGGGCTCTACTACCTCGCCAAGAAGCGACCCGACATCGAGCTCGTGCCCGTCCACATCGACAACCTGAACCGGGTGCTGCCCCGCGGCGAGTTTCTGCCGGTGCCCCTGCTCTCCTGCATCAGTTTCGGCCCGCCGCTGTGGCTGGAGCGGGGCGAGGCGAAGCTCGACTTCCTCGCCCGTGCCCGACGCGCCGTGATGGCGCTCAAGGAATGACCAGGGCATGAACGATCCCCGCACCATCGCCCTGATCACGAGCGTGCTCGCGCTGCTCACCGTGGCCACGGGCGTTGGCCAGTTCCTCAAGCGGCACCCCGACCGCGGCCTCGACGCCGCTGCCGTCCGCACGTTCAACCTCCGGCTGCGCGGCTGGTGGATCTTGTGCACCGTGCTGGCGGCCGCCTTTTGGCTCGGCACCACGGCCACGGTCGTGCTCTTCGGTCTCGTGTCGTTCTGGGCGCTCCGCGAGTTCATCACGCTCACGCCGACGCGAAAGGGCGACCACCGGGCGCTGTTCTGGGTGTTCTTCCTGTTCACCCCGCTCCATTACGTGCTGGTGGGCCTCAACCGCTACGACATCTTCAGCGTGTTCCTCCCCGTCTACGCCACGCTCTTCGTGCTCACCCGGGTGGCCGTGGCGGGCGACTACAAGCGGTTCCTCGAGCGAACGGCGAAGATCCAGGCGGGACTCGTCGTCTGCGTCTACTGCCTCTCGTTCGCCCCGGCCCTCCTGCAGGTTCCGATCGTCGCGGCCGACGGCGCTGGCCGCAGCGCCAACTTTCGGCTCCTCTTCTTCCTGATCCTGCTCGTGCAGTTCGCCGACTGCATGCAGTATGTCTGGAGCCGGATGCTCGGCCAGCGGCTGGTGGCCCCGGCCGTAAGCTCGAGCCGCACCTGGGAGGGCCTGCTCGGCAGTGCCGCCAGCACGGCCCTTCTCGCCGCCGTGCTCTGGTGGGCCGCGCCGCCGTTTCAGCCCTGGCAGGCGGCACTCGCCGGCCTCGTGGTGTCGATCATGGGCTTCGCCGGCGGCATGACGATGTCGGCGATCAAGCGGGACCGCGGCGTCAAGGATTACGGCACGCTCGTAGTCGGCCACGGCGGCGTGCTCGACCGCATCGACTCGATGTGCTTCGCCGCCCCGGTCTTCTACCACCTCACCCTGCTCGTGACGGGCGTGAGGCCGTAGGCCGTGAGCGGCCCGGATACGTGTCGCGACCTCGAGAGGCCAAAGCCGGCTCCGGGGCGGCAAAAGTCTCGTCGCGGTGGGCCGCGGCGGCCCAATGCTCCTCGAGCGTTTGCCGACCCGCTCGCCTCGCCTGCTATTCGGTTCGACTGGATGCGCACTAGCGAGACACGGGCCCGCTGCCTTCGCCTGCGCGGCGGGCCTGCATCGCGTAGATCGACTTGCGGCCCGGCGTCGCGGCGATGGCCGCCGGCGCCGGCATTGCGGCGACCGGATCCGGGCTCTGGCCGCGCGTCGTCGGCGACCAGCCTGGCTGCGTGGACGGCACGACTGCGGCGATCGTGGCGGGCGGCGCGGGGCAGCCCTGCTTCACCCAGTCGAGCCAGACGAGCTGCATCTGGGCCACGGTCGGCACGCCGTAGTGCGTGCGAAGCGCGGCCGACCAATCCTCACTGGCCAGTCCTTCGGTGAGGAAGGCGACGTATTTGTGGCGGCCGCCCCGGTCGATCAGGTAGCGGGCGAGCGAATAGCCCTGGGCGTAGAGCGGCAGGACGTCGGCCGGATACTCCCGCATCGCGAACATGTCGGGAAAGGCGATCCCGCGCTGCGTGGTCAGGAACTCGATCAGCAGCCGGTGCTGCCGGGCCCGCTCCACGGGATGCTCCACCGTCGTGCAGGCTCCCTCGTCGGCCCACCGCGGCAGCGGGCGGCGAAAGTGGCTCGCGAAGATCGCGTGCGTCACCTCGTGCGGGAGCACGGAATCGAGGATTCGCTCCTCGCTGCCCTGGATCGTCATCGTCCAGTTGAACACCTCGCCCCGGTCGAAGACGAAGCTCGTGGCGCCGCCGGCGCCGAGGTGCGGGGCGACCTGGGCCTTGATCGGGCAGGGACGGCTCCACCGCGGCAGCGGGCTGCCGAGCCATTCGAGCGCCAGCGTGTGGCGATACTGCTCGGCGGCATCGCCGATCTTGCGGGCGAGGGCCTCCGTGGGCGCATCCACGAGGAAGTTCGCGGTCCGATAGCCGGCTGCCAGCGACGTTGTGCCGCATGAAGCGGCGGCCGCGATCGCGCACCCGAAAACGAGTATCTCACCGATCCGACGACGTTCCGTCGTGCATCCACTCCGCATGCGCGTCCAGCCTCCGTGCCCGGCGACAGACGGTGGACGACATCCGTTTCGTCCCTGCGTTCTGGCCGTGAGGGGGCGGACACTAGCGGTGGTCGGGGCCTCGGGCCAGATCGCTTTCGGCTTGCCTGCGTCGCCCCGCTTTCCAGGCCAAGACACTCCAGACGGCCCCGGCGACGGCCACGAGTCCGCAGGTGGCCAGAGCCCTCCCCGGAGTCGTCCCGTCGGGCGTGCGGACCGCCCGCAGCGTCAAGGCGGCGGCACCTTCGGTCGCCGCCAGGGCCGCAGCGGGATCGGGGGCGTCGGCGGCATCCCAGCCCACGGCCCGCTGCCACGCCGCTTCCGCGGCGGTGAGGCCCCCGTCGAGACGGAGATCGAAGAGGGCCCTCAGCCGCTCTTCCTGACGCGAGTCGATGGCCGCGAGGGCTCGCTCGAACCGCTCGCCCTGCTTCCGCTGCACGCCGCGCCGCGCCGCGCCCCGGGCGGCGACATCCAACACCCGCCCGGGCTCGGCCAGCCGCAGCTCAAAACCCGACGGGGGCACGACGCTCCAGAGCACCTCGTCGACGGCGAGCCCCACCACGGCAGGTGGGTCCAGACTGATCGGTCGGCCTTGGACAAAACCGCTGCCGAGATCCCCGGCAAATACGGCCATCACGGTCCGTGGCCATGCCGTGCCATGCAGTCGAATCTCCCAGGTGTCGGCCGCCCGCGGGACGGTCGCGACATCGGTTCCGTCGACGAGCACGTCATACATCCGCATGCCCTTGGGGAGCCGTAGCCGCAGCGTGGGCTCCGAGGTGACGAGATCGAACCGCACGGCACCCCGCACCTTCCCCCGGCCGTCGATCGCCAGAAAGACGTCCTCTCCCTCCACGCGACTGACCCCGGGGGCCACGGGGACGGTGGTCTCTCCCGTGCTGTCGGCACGTTCGGGCGGAGCACTTTGCGGCTCGACCCGCTCGATCACGTACTCCGGGCCCGGCTCGTCGTCGGACACTTCCACGACGCCCGTGTTGCCTTCGGGTCTGCCTCCACCTCCCAGCTGCACCGCCAGGCCGCCGTTCGCCTCGGCTGAACAGGCGACGATCAACGGCGCACCACCGCCGATCTCCGCCCGCACGAGGGGCACGCGGCCACGGACCGGAGGGCGAATCCTCAGCCGCGCGTCCACCGCCAGACGAAATCGACCCGCACGTGGCTGCTGAACCATCACCACGACGCGATCCGTGGCCTTCCGGGTCCAGAGGACGTCGATGTCCCGCTGCACGCCTCCCTCGGCAGCGACGAGGTCGTCCTGCTGCAGCGACACCCGATCGATGACGCAGCCGGAGGGAACGTCCAGTGTGATCTGCGTGAGCGCGAGCGATGTCGCATCGAGCTGGGCGCGGAGCGCGAGCGCGACCCGATCTTCCCCGAAGGTCACCGCGAGGTTCTGCACCCCACGGACCCGCTGCCGTCGGCGGCGAACTGTCAGCTCCGGTGCCGTCTCGGCGGTGACATCGACGACGGTACCACCCGCCACGACGGGCGGGTCGAGCACGACGTCGAGGTCCGCCGCCGCGTCCACCCGCACGGTACGAACCTCTCCGGCCATGCGGTCGAGCCACACCGTCGGCACGAGAAAGCGACCCACGGGATCGACGAGCGGCATTCGCGACGAGATGGTCACCACCGCCTTGCCCCGCACCTCCCTGGGCCATTCGAGCAGCCAGCGGCCCGGCGCCACCGGCTGCACCGCGACCGGCACGCCGTCCACGAGCGCCTCGATTCCTTCGAGCCTCTCGTCAGCCCGCACCAGGAGCGAGTGCAGCAGATCCACCCCGGTATCGATGGCGATCGTCGTCTTCACGCCGCAGGCGTCGAGCCCCCAGAAGACCGCATTGGTCGTCGTGGCGGCGGCCGGAGCGGCTGCCAGCCGATCGTGGGAATCCAACGGCCGCACGAGCCTCATGCGGGCGGCGCCCGACACGTCGAACACCGGTGACGCGGCCGTGGCATCGACGACGGCCGCCGGCAAAAACGGCCCGCCGGCATTCGCCCGCTCGCAGGCGATCGCCCCCGCGGCAAGGGATTCGCCGACGAGGTGCACCGCGGCGACGGCCCCGCCCGGCATCTGGAGTTCCGCACTCTCGATGCCGCCGCGCCGCTCGATCCGCGGTTCAACGAGCAGCGACACACGATGCCTCCCCGCCCCGGAAGCCGTCAGCCGCACCGTGCGGCCGTCGGGCCGCACGAACATGCCCGCGACCGGCTCTGCCGGACGCCACAGGCAGCCCTCTCCGGCATCGACCAGCAGGGAACCGCCCGCATCGGCATCGACGTCGAGGACGACCCGCCACACCGCGGTCTCACCGGCACTGGACGCGAACACATCGCAGCGGAGCACCCGCACCGCGGCCGTAGCCTGACCGGCGTCCGCCAGTCGGCGAAAGAGCTGCTCGGGCACGAGCGCCATGTCGCCCCCCGAGGCAGGAGTCACGAACACCCGATAGGCATCCGGCTCTGCGGCGAAAGCATGCGCCGACAGGCCCCAGCTCACTACGGCCAGCGCCACAACCCGTTGTCGTCGTGCGACGACACCCCACGCCGAGCCCGCCAGGGCTCCCCACCAGGCAGACCTCCCAACTTCGTAGAGCGGTGGAGCCGCCCAGAGGGCGGCGAGCGCCGCCGCGAGGCAGATCACGATCGCAAGTCCCCGGGAGCGCGATGCCGCACCGAAGGCGAGGCCGCCGACCATGACGGCCACGACGAGCGCCGCCGACGTGACCAAGCGGCGCCGCATCATCACGATGCCACTGCCGTCGCGACCACCGCGAACCACGAAAGTCATGGGCTCGAATCCCCCGTGAGCCGATCGCATCTGGCTGCGCACTGAATCGTCCGACGACCGAACGGCGAACAGGCGCTTTGCCCACGCTGCGGCGGCCGGATCGACCGCACGATACGCCCCTTCCATCACGAGCGGCTCGAGCCGCGGTGGCACGAACAGCATGATCTGCCGCCCGAGGACGGGCAGATCGATCTCGCAACCATGCGGGTTGACCCGCCACCAGCCCGCCCCCGGGGCGTGGTTCTGAACGGTGCGCACGACGATCTCGACCCGCGAACCGGCGGCTGGCAGGGGAACGCGGAGGCTCGTGGCTCCAGTCAACCGATCGAGAGCCAGCGGTCTGCCATCGACCGCCACACTCTGCACGCGGTGGCCTGCGACCGGCGTGAGCGTCACCGCATCCCGGCCCTCGTTCTCGATCTGGAAACGCGACTCGCAGTCCACGACTCCCGACTCCTCGCACCAGCAGGCGACGTCCTCCGTCCACGCCCAGGCGCGGGAATCGACGCCTGCCATCACGGGCCGCAGTTCGGCCGTCGGCCCGGCGACTGGCGGGGGAGGCCCGTAGCTGAACTCCACGATCCTCTGCCGAGCCCCGCGGCCATCGACGGCGGGAGGCAGCTCCAGCAACCGATGGTTCACCACCTCCGGGAGCAGCGGGCCCGCCGAGAGCAGGGTCACCACTCCGTGCGGCGATCTGGCGTCTGCAACCCAGGCCAACGGCACCTGCATGGCGTCCATGAACGGGATGGTGCGCGTCCCGCGGATCACCGCCGCCCCTTCGATCGCGGGCCGGAATTCGAGCAGCCAGGATTCCGACACCGACTCGGGCGGCTTCGCCCCCCGGCGGGCCGCGTCGTTGGCAGCCAGGAGGCGGGCCGTCACCGCGACGCCGGCCGGAGACGCGACCGACCATTCGAGCCCTTCTCCCGCCGACTCGGAAAAATCCACGACGAGCGTCTCGAGTCCACCGGTTTTCGCCGCGCAGTCGAAAACGAACGTTTCCGTCAACCGATCGTCGCGGGCCTCGAGACGCACCGTCACATCGACGTCGATCGGTGGCTGCCGCTTGACGAGCCGGGCACGGCGATTGGCCGCCAGGTCGCCACCGGCAATGCGGCCGCGGACGGTGCCCCCCTCCACCAGCCGCCCGAGTCGCCCCTCGGCAGGCAGCATGCCGACGGGCGCGTCGTCGATCTCCATGAACGAGTCGGCCACGGTCTTGATGTCGATCACCGCGGAGTCCGCCGCCTCGCCGTCGAATCGGACCATGTCGATGTCACCCGTCATGAAGGCGGCACCGGGCGGGATACCGGCCCGGTGGCCCGTCACCCGCAATCCCAGACCGCGGGCCGCCGTGGCCCCGATGGGCAGTCCGATCTTCA
>JBILVW010000129.1:0-7580 GCA_044370205.1 Pirellulales bacterium
TTAATCCAGCTCCGAAGAAACAATCGCGGGGGGTCGGGCGTCTGGGCGCCCGGCCCGCCGCATGCTTTTTGCCCCGGCTCGGGCCTGCACATGCCCTCTCGCGGACGTTCGCTCGCTTTCGGCATCCTGCCTGCGCACGCTTCCATAGCCCGCGAGAGGGCATGTGCAGGTCCGAGCCTCCGTTTACTCAAGACGAGGCAGGCTTCGGGTGACCCGTACCCCGCTCGCCGGCGTTGGCCGTCCATACAAGCCCCCAGGCGCGAGCCGGGGGATCCCGACGCGGAAGCGTCGGCAGGGTCGTGGTGAAGTGGCGTCGGTGGTAAGGCGACCCGGCCGCGGTTTCCGCCGCGTGATCCCCTCGCTTGCGCTCAGGGCTTGTATGAGCCGAGGCTTACACCCGCTCGAGCTTCGTCACGCGGCCGGTCGCGACCCACTCGGCCACGTAGATGTGCCCCTCAGGGGTGAAGCAGGCATCGTGGGGATGCACGAACTCGCCGGCCCGCCACTCCTTGGGCTGGCCCCGCAGGTTCTTCACCTCGTCGAGCCGCTCGACTGCCCGGCCCAGCTGGGCCACCACTTTGTAGTTCTCGTCGAGCAGCGTGACGCAGGCCTTCAGCTCCGGCAGCACGAGCAGGTTCTTCCAGGTGTCGATGTTGGCCGGCAGGCCGAAGCCGGGGATCGTCGCCTTGTAGGTGCCGTCGAGGGCGAAGGTCTGGAGCGTGCCGTGGGCCCGGTCGCAGACGACGACCACCGGCTCCTTGGCCGCACCGTCGGCCGCGGGTCGGCGGTCGATCCAGATGCCGTGCGGCGTATTGAACGTGCCTTCCCCCTTGCCCGCGCCGCCGAAGGCGCTCAGCCACTTCGCGTCCTTGTCGTAGCGGTGGATGCGGAACGAGCCGTAGCCGTCGGCCAGGAAAAATCCGCCGTCGTCCAGGAACGCGAAGTTCGTGGGGAGAAAGCCCTTGCGGGTCCAGTTGGGCTTCGTGGAGACGTCCTCGCCGGCCTCGTAGTCGCCCGACTCCATCGGCGCCTTGCGATACCAGACGATCTCTCCGTCGGGCGTCATCTTCGCGAACGCCTTTACTCCCTGATAGCCACAGACGTACAGAAAGTCTTCGTTGCCCTCGCGGCGGATTTCGATGCCGTGGCCGCCCCCTTGGAACTCGCTGCCGAACGACCGGATGAACTTTCCCGTCGGGTCGAAGACGAAGATCGCGGGATGATCCTTCTTGGCCTTCTGCCCCTCGTGGATCACATAGAGGTTGCCCACCGAGTCGACCGCCACATTGTGGGTCGTCTGCCAGGTGAACCGGTCCGGGAGCTGCGGAAAGTCGTGCCGCACACGAAATGTGTGCTCGCCGGAGCCGATGATCGTTTCGTTGCCGAGCCGGCGGGCCCGGGCCTGCGCCGGCCTGCCGGCGATCGCGACGGCGGCACCGACTCCCGCTACGAATGCCCGCCTCGACAGGGATCCACGCCCCGCGCCTTCAGGTGTTCCCGTCATGCCGTGATCTCCTCGTGACCATCCCCGCGCGGCCAAGCGAGCGTCATCCTAGTGCATGACCTTTTCCCAGGCCACCGGCATCTGCGAGAACATGCCGCGGTTTTGGTCTTCAGGCAGCCCCGCGGGGTGCGAACGGCGCGAGCTGCCACCGAGTGAACCGCACGAGCTTTTCAATCCGTGCGAACATCATGCAGCATGCCGTCGGCCGGGTGAACTGGGCTGGTCCACTTGGGTGTCGGCCCGCACGCTCCACGGCCGCATTCCGCGCGACCTCCACCAGGCTGACGACGCCGTCGCCGCGACCAGGCCGAGGCCGATCAGCTGCAGCCCTCCGGCGAGGCAGGCCAGCACCGTGAGCCCCGTCAGGCCCCACGACACACCCCAGCCCGCGAGGGCGGCGACGCCGGCCGCGAAGGGTGCGACCGCCGCCGTGGCCAGCAGCGCGAGACCCGCGCCGATCGCGAACCGAACCATCGGCACGGCCAGCCGCGTGAACCACGACAGCACGAGCAGATCGGCCGTGACCTTGAGCGTGCGGGAGAGGCCGTATTTCGAGCGGCCGTGGGTGCGGGCATGGTGCCGCACCGGCACCTCGCACGACCGCGCCCCACGGGCATCGGCCAGCACCGCGATGAAGCGATGCATGTCGCCCTCGAGCGGCAGTTCCTCGGCCAGCTCACGCCGCATCACCCGCAGGGCACAGCCGAGGTCATGCACTTTCACGCCGGTGACCCAGCGGATGAGACGGTTGGCCGCCACGGACGGCAGCCGACGCGACCAGAAGCGGTCCTGCCGCGACGCCCGCCAGCCGTGCACGACGTCATATCCCTCGTCGAGCCGGGCGATCATGAGGGGGATGTCGGCCGGGTCGTTCTGGAGATCGGCGTCGAGGAGCACGATCACGTCGCCGTGGCTGGTGCGGATGCCGGCGTCGAGCGCGGCGGTCTGGCCGAAGCAGCGGCGGAGATGCACCGGCACGATGTCGGGCCGCCCTGCGGCCAGTTGATCGAGCAGATCGGTCGAGCCGTCGGTGGAGCCGTCGTCCACGAGCACATACTCGTACTCGCGGCCGAGCGGCGGCACGCTCGCATCGAGCGCGGCGACGAGTCGCTCGAGATTTTCGACCTCGTCGTGAATGGGGATCACCACGGAGATCGAGGCCGGCTCGGCGGTGGACTCACGGCACGGGCGGGAGGTCATCGACGCGTTTCCCTTTCGCTGGTATTGAGATCGGTCTGGGCGGCGGTGCGGGGTGTGCCGCCGGCCGCGACGGGGCCGACGAGCACATATTCCCTGTGGCGTGTCAGGCTCGCGGACCGGGCGAGCACCGCATGGCCCGGAGGAGCTTCTGCGAGCACCTGCTCGACGGCGTTCGCAGGCATGACGACTCGGCCAGCCGGGTGAGCTGTGAAGAACGCTCGGACGGCGGCGACGTCGTCGCACTTGGGCACGGCGCCGTTTCGCGACGCCGCGCCTGAATAGAAGACGAGCCCGGGTACGCTGCAGCGGTAGCTCGCCCAGGGTGAGATGGTGGCATCCGACGCCGCTGCGGCCACGAGCGGCCGCACGCCCACGTGCCGGCCAAACCGGTCGGCCCCGACGCCGGCCAGGAGCGCCACCGTGAGGCAGCCGGCGCCAGCCAGCCAGCCGAGGGCGGCGCCGCGGTCGCCGCGGGCCTGTGACCACCAGGCGAATCCTGCTGCCACGCAGGGCACCAGACCGATCAGGCCCAGGGCGAGGCTCTCCGGCGCGACGCTCGCCACCGCCGTCGGCAGGCCGATCGCGATACCCGCGCCCGCCACGGCGAGGATCGTCCAGCCGATATTCATCCACCGCGCGGATACGACCGAAGGATCGAGCCGCCAGCGCTCGAGGAAGGCCGACGTTGCCACGGCGAGCGCCGGATAGGCGGGCCAGACGTAGCCGGGCAGCTTCGTGCCGGCGAGCGTGAAGCAGGCGAGCCACACTCCAGCCCATGCGCCCAGCAGCCGCAGGCCCGGAGCCAACGTGGGCCGCGCGAGCGCCGACCATGCGTGGGCCAGCGTGAGCGCTGCGACGATCGACCAGGGAAAGAAGCCGACGGCCAAGACGATGAGATAGTAGAACGGCGGCCCGCCATGCCCCTCGAGCGGGCCCGAGAACCGCTGCACGTTGTGCACGAAGAGGAAATCGTGGATCCACTGCCCGCCTGTCCGCTGCCACACGAGGGCATACCACGGAGCGGCTACGAGGACGGCCACGGCCGTGATCGTGAAGGGCCGTACGGTGGCGATCGCGGCGGCGACTCCTGACGCGGCCCGCGCGAACCAGCGATGTGACGGATCAGCGGTCGCCATCGCCTGCCACCAGGCCCACGCCAGAAAAGCGGCGAGCGGGAGTACGAGACCGACGGGGCCTTTGGCCAGCACGGCCGCGCCGAGCGCGGCTCCCACGACCGCGGCAGCTGGCATCGTGAGGCCGGTGACGGCGCCTGGATCGCGGTCGCCGCGCCGCATGGTGAACCGGGCCATGAGGGCCAGAGCGAGCGTCGTGCAGAAACAGAGCGCGGCGTCGGGGGTGGCCGCGCGGCCGGCCACGCCGGTCCACACACACGTACCCATCGCCAGGCCTGCCCAGAGGCCCACCAGCGGCAGTGCGGGAAACAGGGCCGCCGCCGCGGCGGCGGTCAGCAGGCTCGTGCCGATCGTGAGCACGGCCGAGGCGACGCGGGCCCCCGACTCATTCTGGCCGAGTACCGCATAGCCGGCCATCTGGAGCCAATTGACGAGCGGCGGCTTGTCGCTCCGCAGAGCGCCATTGAAGCGGGGCACGATCCAATCGTCGGCGGCGAGCATGGCCAGTGTGCACGATGCGTTCTTGGGCTCGTCGTCATCCCAGAGCGGCGGGCCGCCCAGGTTCGGCAGGAGGGCGAGCGCCGCCGAGACGATCACGATGGCGGCCTGTACCCGTGGCCGGGCACACCATCGCCAGGCACGGCCAGCCAGAGCATCGTCCATGGAGATTCGTCCTCGAAGCACCAGCACCGGGAGGCCGCAGCGGCATCCCGACTGGAGGGGCGGGGAAGGTAGGAGGAGTGGAGGCGGCGGTCAATGCCGCACGCCGCCGCTCCCGCCCCCACCGCCCCGTCGCTTACCCCGCTTCACACGACCGGCTTTTTGCTCTCCGACGCCTGATCCCCGACCCACCGCCAACCGCCTCAGAGGATCGCGCTGGCGAGATCGGCGAGTTCCGACCGTTCGCCCTTTTCGAGCGTCACGTGGGCGTAGAGCGGCTGGCCCACCATCTTGTGGATCAGATGGCTCAGGCCGTTGGAGAGGGCGTCGAGGTAGGGCTGGTCGATCTGGGCGACGTCGCCGGTGAACACGATCTTCGTGCCCTCGCCGGCCCGCGTGATGATTGTCTTCACCTCGTGGGGCGTGAGGTTCTGGGCCTCGTCCACGATGAAGAACATCCGCTGCAGGCTCCGCCCGCGGATGTAGGCCAGGGGCGTGATCACGAGCTTCTCAGACTCCCGCATGTCCACGATCCGCTGGGCGGCCTGTGTGTCGTCGCCGCACTGGTGGCGGATCACGGTGAGGTTGTCGTAGAGCGGCTGCATGTACGGGTCGAGCTTGTCGGCGATGTCGCCCGGCAGGAAGCCGAGGTCGCGGTTGGAGAGCGGCACCACCGGCCGGGCGAGCATGATCTGCCGATACCGCTGGCGGCACTCGAGCGCCGCGGCGAGGGCGAGGAGCGTCTTGCCCGTGCCGGCCGTGCCGGCGAGCGTGACGAGCTTGATCGAGTCGTCCATCAGCGCCTTGAGCGCGAACGACTGTTCCGCGTTGCGGGGCGTGATGCCGTAGCAGGTGAGCTTCTCGACCCGGTGAAACGACTGGTCGCCGCGGCGAAACGTCGCCAGCGCCGACTTGCTGCCGTTGCGGAGCACGAAGTTCTCGTTGGCCCGCGGTGGCTCCGTGAGCGGCAGCTCGGCGGCCGGCAGCACGCCGCCATTGGCGTAGATGTGGTCGATCGTCTCCGACGAGACGCCCTCGACGAGCCGCTTGCCCGTGTAGAGCGAATCGAAGCCCTGCACCTTGTCGGACGTGTAGTCCTGGGCCCGGATGCCGAGCGACTTGGCCTTCATCCGCAGGTTCGTGTCCTTCGTGACGAGGATCACCTGCCGCGGAGACTCCTGCTCCTGGATCGCCAGCGTGGCCCGCAGGATGCGGTGGTCGGGCGTGTCCTGGAGGAAGGCATCGTGGAGCCGGCGGTCGCCCCCGCCACCGAGCACGACGCGGATCGATCCGAGCCCGGGGCCGAGCGGGCTTCCCTCTTCAGAGAGCACGTCGCCGGTGAGCGCGTCGAGCCGGCGGAGGAACTCGCGGGCCTGGAAGTGGATGTCGTCGTTGCCCCGCTTGAACTGATCGAGCTCCTCGAGCACCGTGATCGGGATCGCGACGTCGTTCTCCTCGAAGTTGCGGATGCAGCCACAGTCGTGGAGGATCACGTTCGTGTCGAGCACGAACAGCTTGGGGCGGGGGTCCGTCATGGAGTGGCTCCTCCTCGGGGACGGGAATCGCACAGTTCCGCCGGAACTTCCCGAATGGTAGCGGCGGCCTGCGGCCGCCGAGAGAGCGGTTTTCCCGGTGTTCGCCGGGGCGGGCGACCACACGAAAGACTCACACGGCATACTGTCGGCATGCCCTGCCGCCTCGACCTTCCCGCTCCGCCCGAGCAAGACGCCTCCCCGGCCCCGCTGCCCGAGGCACTGGCCTGGATTGAGGCCGAACTCGATGCGCTGCGCTCTGCCGGCCTCGAGCGGCCGGCCCGCGTGCGGCAGGGCCGGCAGGGCCGCGAGGTGACGCTCGATGGCCGCACGCTCCTCAACCTCGGTTCCAACGACTACCTCGGCTACGCCGGCGACGTGCGGCTCACGAAGGCGGCCTCGAAAGCGGCGTGTGCCGAGGGGTTCGGGGCTGGGGCCAGCCCGCTCGTGAGCGGCCACTCATTCGCCCACGAACGCCTGGAGCGGGCCCTCGCCGACCTGCTCGCGGTCGAGGCGGCCCTCGTGTTCCCGAGCGGCTTCGCCGCCAACACCGCGACGATCGCGGCCCTCGCAGGCCCTGGCGACTTCATCGCCAGCGATGAGCGCAACCACGCGAGCATCATCGACGGCTGCCGCCTCTCGCGGGCCGCGGTCGGCATCTATCCCCACCGAGACATGGCCGCCCTCGACGCGTTGCTCACCGGTCAGCGGCAGGCCCGCCGCCGGCTCGTCGTTACCGACACGCTCTTCTCGATGGACGGCACCCGGGCGCCGCTCTCCGATCTCTGTGCGGTCGCCGCGCGGCACGGGGCGATGCTCCTCGTGGATGAGGCCCACGCCACGGGCGTATTCGGCCGGCGGGGCAGCGGCCTCGTCGAGGAGGCTGGCTGTGCCGACGGCGTGCACGTTCGCGTCGGCACAATGTCGAAAGCCCTCGGGGCGGCCGGCGGCTTCGTCGCCGGGCCTGCGCTGCTCGTCCATTGGCTCAGGCATGCGGCCCGGGCCTGGATCTTTTCGACGGCCCATCCTCCGGCTGTGGCCGCGGCGGCGACCCGCGCGATCGAACTGGTCGCCGCCGAGCCGCACCGCCGCAATGAACTGTCCGAGCGGTCGGCCATGTTTCGCGACCGGCTTGTCGCGGCCGGTCTCGACACCGGTGGGGCCGAGGCCCAGATCGTGCCGATCGTGGCCGGTGTGCCGGAGTCGGCCGTGGCGCTGGCCGCGGCGTTGGCCACCGACGGCTTCTTCGTGCCGGCGATCCGGCCGCCCAGCGTGCCGCACGGCCGAAGCCTCGTGCGGGCGAGCGTCTGCTGGCACCACACCGACGCAGACCTCACGAGACTCGCGGAGGCGATCACCCGCCATGCCCGTCACGCCTGACGACCTGCCATGGTGCGTGATCGGTACCGGACCGTCGGGTCTGGCAGCGCTCAAGCACCTCCGCGCCGCGGGCATCGCCGCCGAGGCGATCGAGCGGGAGGGGGGCGTCGGCGGCAACTGGCGGTTCGGCACTGCCACGTCTCGGGTCTTCGCTTCGACGCGGCTCATCAG
>JBILVW010000130.1:0-7524 GCA_044370205.1 Pirellulales bacterium
CGCATCCGACAGCGAGGCGGCGGCGGACCTGGCCGCCGCCCATTCCGGATTCGCGGCCGCGGCCGGCATTCATCCCAACGACGTGGCCGAGGTGGAGCCCGACGAGTGGGACCGGATCGTGCGGCTCTGCGAGAGCGGCCGCGTGGCGGCGGTGGGCGAAACGGGGCTCGACTGGTATCGGACGACGGCGCCACCCGACCTCCAGCGGGACTTCTTCGACCGCCACATCCGGCTCGCTCAGCGGCTTTCCCTGCCGCTCGTGATCCACACCCGCGAGAGCATCCGCGACACGCTCGACACGCTCCACGAGGCGGTGGCCCGGGGACCGCTCGTGCCCGTGCTCCATTCGTTCACGGGCACGGCCGACGAGGCGGCGGAGGCCGTCGCGCTCGGCTGCTTCCTCGGCTTCGCCGGCATGGTCACGTTTCGCTCCTCGGCGGCCCTCCGCGAAGTGGCGAAGACCGTGCCGCTCGACCGGCTGCTCATCGAGACCGACAGTCCGTTTCTCACACCCGAGCCCTTCCGCGGCAAGCGGAACGAGCCGGCCCACGTCGTCCATACGGCCCGCTGCCTCGCCCTCGCCCGCGGCGAGCCCCTCGACACCTTCGCCGCCGCCACGACCGCCAACGCCCGGCGGGTGTTTCACAAAACGGTGCCAGCCACCAAATTTGGGTAATTTAGAGTTGGCTTCAAATTGTCGAGTTGCCGCAAATTATCCAAATTTGGTGGCTGGCACCTTTTTCGCCCAGGAGATTTCGCCATGGTTCGCACCCCGAGCACGATGCTGCCGCTGGGCACTCTCGCCCCAGAGTTCGAGCTGCCCAACGTCGATGGCCGGACCATCGACTTCGCCGCCGCTGCCGGCTCGAAGGGCACCGTCGTGATGTTCATCTGCAATCACTGCCCGTTCGTGAAGCACGTGGCCGACCAGCTGGCCGCCCTGGGCCGCGACTATCTCGGCCGCGGCATCGGCTTCGCCGCCATCAGCTCCAACGACGTCTCGATGCACCCGGCAGACTCGCCCGAACAGATGGTTCGCGAGGCCGAGGATCGGGGCTATCCGTTTCCCTACCTCTACGACCAGACGCAGGAGGTGGCGAAGGCCTACCACGCCGCCTGCACGCCCGACTTCTACCTGTTCGATGCCGGCCGCAAGCTCGTCTACCGCGGCCAGCTCGACGCGAGCCGGCCGGGTGGCGAGATCCCCGTGACGGGGCAGGACCTGCGGGCCGCGATCGACGCCCTGCTCGCCGGCCAGCCGCCGGTAGCGGATCAGATCCCGAGCCTGGGCTGCAACATCAAGTGGAAGGCGGGCAATGAGCCGCCGTATTTCCACGCGTGAGTTTCCACGCGTGAGACGGCTTACCGCCGCGGGGCGTCGCCCGGCCTCTGGCCAGGGCCACGGCCGGCGAAGCGGCCGATGTCCTGCGTGTCGCCGGGCTGCAGCTGCGAGGCTCGCAGATTTTCCCGCTGGATCGCCTCGTAGACCTCCTGGCGATGCACCGGAACCTCGGAGGGAGCGTTGATGCCAAGGCGAACCTTGTCTCCCCGGATATCCACGATCGTGACGACAATCGAGTCGCCGATCATGATGCTTTCATCGCGTTGTCTGGAGAGTACGAGCATCGCTGGCTCCTTCCCGGTCCCGGCTCGAATCCGGCAGTTCCTTGCCGGTTGCTGATTCGCCGGATAACGACTGGATTATGCGCTCTTTTTGAGTGGCGGTCGGACGGACGAGAGTTCGTATTGCAAAGGAAGCTCGCCGCTGGCAACGACTTGACGGCCTGTGCGGGCTTCGAGGTTGATGACGATCGGCGCTTTCAAATTGAGCGTAAGGCTCGTGCCGTTGGTGCCGACCACCACGACGACCTGTGCCTGCCGAATGTCGGCGACGTCGAGCGGCGTCAGCTCGCTCCGGGGAATCCGCACCTGGTAGTCGGGCACGAACCGCCGCGGGCTCACCACCGCCATCGCCACGTCGCCCCGGGTCGTGCTCTGCAGCCAGCCGAGGGCGTCGTTGGCCGCGTCGGCGAGCAGGGCCCACTCGCGGCAGTCTTCCAGGCCCGGCAGGCCGCTGGGAAACCTGAGAACGTCCCCTGCGGCGACGTCGATTCGACCGAATCGGCTCGTGTTGATTCGCATACCCCGGCACTCCTTTGCCTCGTGATATCCCGCGGGGCGAATCCCGCGAGCGGCGAACTCCCGTCCGCACTAATCAAATCGGCAGGCAGGGGGGGCGAGGTGAAGAAAAAAGACTTGGGGAAACAGAAGGGGTAGGGAAGACCTTGCTGCGGGAACGGGCAGGGCTGTCCCGAAAGCTGTATCGCCGGCGTGGGGGCGGTACAAGTCTCGTCGCGGTGGGCCTCGCGGACTCGGCCCAATGCTCCTCGAGCTTGCACCGACCCCCTCGCCTCCCTCACTGCCACATGGGCTGGGCTCGCCAGGCGGCCAGTGGGGCGAGGGTGAGCAGTGGAATCCAGGCACCGAGGGACGTGGTCCAGGCTTCGCCCAGGGCGAGGGCGTGGGAGCCGAGCACCGTGATGAAGAACAGCACCGTCATGGCCACGCACATGCCCACCGCCACGAAGATGCCGCGGCGGGCTGGTCCGGCCACGAGCGGGATGCCGAGCATCACCAGCGCCATGTCGAGCAGCGGCTGCACGACGCGGGCATGCACCCGCAGCGGGATGTCGAGCCCCACGCCGAGGCTTGGGTTGCGGATCGCGGCCAGCAGTTCCGGCGTGCCGGAGTATTGGCTCCAGTTGGTCGAGCCGATCATCTGCTCGAACGTCACGTTGCTGGCCACGAAGCACTGCTTGGGCTCGAGCCACGCCGCCGTGGCTCGGGTCGTCACGATCGGCCTGTCTCCCGATACGAGAGGCTGGAGCGAGTCGATGTCGGCCGGTTCACGTACGCCCGACAGCAGGTAGCCCCCAGGGTGGTCGGCCGAGGCCAGCTGCCAGGTGGCCGTCGCCGCGTCGATCTGCGGCCCGTAGTCGCCCAAATGGGGCGGCATGAGCAGGCTCGGGGAGTCGATGGTGCATGTGGCCGCCTTGGCGGCGCGGCCGCGAAACAGGATCTCCGTGGCCTGGTCGTAGCGAGCGTCGAACGACTGGGCGGCCTCGCCCGTGAGATCGTTGGCCGTCCGGGCGAAGGTCTGGCGGATTCGCGGCAGGACGAGTTCGCGGCTGGCGGCGGCCGTCAGGCTGACCACGGCCGCGAAGATCATCACCGAGCGGGCGATCCGCCAGCGGGTGACGCCCGCGGCCAGCAGCGCCGTCAGCTCGTTGTGTCGCTCCAGCCATGAGAGGGCGAACATGGCGCTGGCCAGGGAGATGACCGGGCTCGTGGCGTCGAAAAACCAGACCAGCCGGCAGCCGTAGTAGGTTGCCAGCACCTTCACGAGACCGCCGGATTTGGCAGCGTGGGAGATGAAATCCTCCATGTTCGTGAACGCGTCGAACACGAAGTAGAGGCCCGCCAGGCTCACGAACACGATCACGAATGCGTGGAGCATCGCGCGGGTGATGTAGCGGTCGATCAGCATGACGCTTGACGGCCCGGTCGGGGGGGCGACGATGGGGGGGCGGTCGGCCGCGGCGGCCGCCAGGGTGGCGGAGGGTAGGCCGTTCCCGTTGGAGCGTCAATCTGGGTCGAGCATGACCTTGGCTGGTCTGGTCGCCGGCTCAGGGGCGGTACAAGTCTCGTCGCGGTGGGCCTCGCGGACTCGGCCCAATGCTCCTCGAGCTTGCACCGACCCCCTCGCCTCGTCTTTCCAAATTGCCATCCGGACGTGCCTCTCGAATCACCTCTGATCGATTCATGGGAATTTCTGCGTTTTCGAAGCTGAGACAGTGGGCGGCGGTCGGTGGCGACCTGTTGTGGCCGCCGCGGTGCGTGCTGTGTGGGGCGGAGCAGGGGAGCGGCGAACGGCGGCGGCGAGTCGAGGTGTGTGACGGCTGTGCCCGGGCGGTCATGGCCGGTGGGCCGCGGTGCGGAGGCTGCGGCCAGCCGGCGGATGCGGATCCGTGCGGGCGGTGCGGCGGCCGGCTCGGCCGCTGCGCGGGGATCGTCGTGCTCGGCGGCTATGCCGACGCCCTTCGCGATGCGGTGCTGCGGGCCAAGCGACCGACGGGCGACACGGTGTCGGCGGGACTGGCGGCCCTGATCGTGGAAAAGCATGCCGCCCGGATCGCAGGCTGGAGCGTCGATCTCGTGACGCCCGTCCCGATGCACTGGCGGCGCCGCGCGGCGCGGGGCACGAGTGCCGCTGATGAGCTCGCCCGTGGTGTGGCAACTGGCCTGGGGCTGGCCTGCCGCCGCGGGCTTCGCCGCAGTCGAGCGACCGTGATGCAAAACGAGCTACCGCGGGCTGAGCGGCGTGGCAACGTGGCCGGGGCCTTCTGGGTGGGGGGCTGGCGTGGCGGGGGCGTCGCCGGCCGGCGGATCCTGCTCGTGGACGACGTCACCACCACCGGGGCCACCCTCGCGGCCTGTTCCGACGCCCTCCTCTCCGCCGGGGCCGCGAGCGTGTACGCTGCCGTGGCGGCCCGCGCCGATGCGACCGATACGACTCACACTTGATCCTCGCGTTGTTCTCATGAAGCCCCGGGCGGAAGCCCGGGGATCCCCCGGCTCCCGCCGGGGGCTTCTTGGAGACTCGTTGCGCTCGGTTCCGCGAGGTTCAAGTGTGATCCGTATGCCCCCGATTTCCCCAGCAGCTGAACCCTGAGCCGACCCCTTCGCCTCCCACCTCGTAGCGTTTCGCGTCTCGACCGATGTCATCCTCCCGCCCGTTGAGAGTCGGCACCCGCGGCAGCACGCTGGCGGTCACACAGACCGGATGGGTCGTCGATCGGCTGCGGGCGCACGGTGCGGATGTGGAGGTGCACGCGATCACGACCCGCGGCGACGTGCGGCATGACGTGCCGGTGGCCGGCCTCGGCCAGGATGGTGTGTTCGTCCGGGAACTCGAGCAGGCGTTGCTCGACGGCCGGATCGACGTGGCCGTGCACAGCCTCAAGGATCTGCCCACTGCCGAGACACCCGGCCTCGAGATCGCGAGCGTGCCGGAGCGGGAGATTCCTTTCGACGTCATGGTCGGCCGGGCAGGAACCACGCTGCTGACGGTCCCGGCGGGCAGCATCGTGGGCACGTCGAGCATCCGTCGCGTGATGCAGGTGCGGGCGCTGCGGCCCGATCTCGACGTGCGGCCCCTGCGCGGCAACGTGGACACCCGCCTTCGGCGGCTCGAGGCCGGCGACTACGACTGTCTGATTCTGGCCGGAGCCGGCCTCCACCGGCTCGGCCTGGCCGAACGGATTACGGAAGTGCTGCGGCCCGACGCCTTCTGGCCCGCCGTGGCTCAAGGTGCCCTTGCCGTGCAGGTGCGGGCCGACGATGCCGACTCGAAGCGAGCGGTGGCTGCCCTCGATCACGAGCCCTCCCACAGGGCGGTGCTGGCGGAACGGGCCTGCCTCGCCACCCTTGCTGGCGGCTGCCTCGCCCCGATTGGCGGCTGGGCACGGATGAATCCGGATGGGCGGCTCACGCTCGGCGCATGTGTCCTGGAAGATCGCGGTGGCCGAGTGGAGCGGATCGTGGCGGAAGAGAGTGCGGCGGGCGATCCGTCCGAGGTGTCTGATGGCGTTGCGGCGGCACGGCTAGGACGAGTGGTCGCCGACGCCCTGATGGCACAGGGGGCCGATTCCATGCTCGCTCGCGTGCGGGCGGCTACCACTCCGCAGGCCCGGTGACGGAATGCATTTTTCCCGCATCGCGATGTGGCAAATGCTGGCCATACCCCCCGAACGTGTTGAATCAAATAACTTGAATCGTTACATTTTAACCGGCCGTCAGCGGCCGGTGACGAGCACGGAAGAGTGAGACCAGAACGGAAGTGAAGGGGCCTATGTCGATCAAGGTGGTGATTGCGGATGATCACGAGGTGGTGCGGCGCGGGCTGGTCAGCCTGCTGGCCAACTCCGAGGTGAAGATCGTGGGCGAGGCGGCGACCGGCGACGAAGCCGTCAAGATGACGAAGAAGCTCAAGCCCGACGTCGTGCTGCTCGACATTCGCATGGCGGGCAAGGACGGGCTCGCTGCCCTGGAAAAGATTCGCCACGACATGCCCGGCGTGCGGTGCGTGATGCTCTCGACGTTCGACAACCCGACCTACGTGGCCCGGGCGGTCGCCGCCGGCGCCCACGATTACATGCTCAAGGGCTGCACGCGGGCCGAACTGATCAACTCGATCACCGGGGCCGCCGCCGGCCAGCTCCCGATGCGGGCAGGCGAGCTGCGGCGGGTCGCCACCACCATGGCGAACCGCGTCGCCACGCCCGATCCCGACATCCCGCTCACCCAGCGGGAGACGCAGGTGCTCCGCCACATGGCCCTGGGGCTCTCCAACAAGGAGATCGCCCAGTCGCTCACGATCAGCGTGGAGACCGTGAAGGAGCACGTGCAGAACATCCTGCGGAAGATCGCCGTCAGCGACCGCACCCAGGCCGCCGTCTGGGCCGTCCGCCGCGGACTGGTGTAAACGCGCGCGACGCTCGAGCGTGAGCAGGATCTCACAAGCCACCGGCTCCCGCCCTGGGCTTCTTGAGAACTGCGTGCCGATCGAGTGGGAGCCGTATTACATGCGGGCTCGCGGGTGGGCCTTGTCGAACGCCTCGAGGAGCCGGCTGGTCGTCACGTGGGTGTAGATCTGCGTGGTGACCAGGCTCTTGTGTCCCAGCAGTTCCTGCACACTGCGGATGTCGGCTCCCGCGTCGAGCAGGTGCGTGGCGAAACTGTGCCGGAGCGTGTGGGGGCTCGCCCGGCCTGAGAGGCCCGCCGTCGTGAGGTGCTTCTCGAGCAACCGGGCTACGCCGCGGACCGAGAGCCGTCCCCCGAGCTTGTTGGTGAACAGCGGTCGCGCTCCGCGCGGTGCGGCGACGCGTGGCTTCGGCCGAGCGGCCAGCCAGGCACGGACGGCCGCGCGGGCGTGAGAGCCGACGATGCCGAGCCGCTCGCGTCGCCCCTTGCCGCGAACGCGGACGGTCGCGTTCTCGAGGTCGAGGTCGGAGTCATCGAGGCTCACGAGCTCCCGCACGCGGGTGCCGGCGGAATACATGAGCTCGAGGATGGCACGGTCGCGGAGGCCACCCGCGGCCTCCGGCTGCGGAGCGGCGAGCAGCCGCGAGATCTCGTCGCCAGTGAGGAATTTCGGCAGCGTGCGGGCCCGTTTGGGGCTCCTGAGCGGCTTGGCCGGATTCGTGGCGAGCCAGCCTTCCCGCTGGCCGAACGCGAAGAAACTCCGCATGCTCGCGAGCTTGCGGGCCACCGTGGAGGCGGCGTAGCCGGCGGCATGCAGCCCCGAGGCGAACCGGCGGAGCACCAGCGTGGTGGCGGCCGCGGGCGATCGGCAGCCGGCGGAGCGCAGGAACTCCTCCAGCTGGAGCAGATCCTCGCGATAGCTCTTCAGCGTGAGCGGCGAGCAGCCGCGCTCGGCGGCGAGATGACGCAGGAAACGATAGA
>JBILVW010000131.1:0-7505 GCA_044370205.1 Pirellulales bacterium
GGCCACCAGATTGAAGGGCGGGTTTGAATAGGCCTTCAGCGGCTTCGCGATCGCTTCGCCGTCGCGAATCGAATCACTCACCTTTCCAAACAACCGCTCGAACATCATGTTGCCGGAGGTTTCCTTCGTGATGTTGAGCGCCTCGAGGATCGGCACGCCGCTGGAGAGCAGCGTGCCCAGGGTGCGGGAGCTGCGGGAGAGGATGTTCTTCTCCACCAGCGGCCCGAAGATGATCACCTTGAGCGCGAAGAGATCCCAGCCGAACCGGCCGTAGGGGATCATCTTGATCCCGCGGATGATCAGGTTGATCCCGAACGGAATCGCCGGGATCAGATACCAGTAGTTCACCACCCAATTCGAGAGGTCGATCAAAAGCTGCGTCATCGGCGGCAGTTCGCTGCCGAAGTCGTCGAAGATCTTTTTGAACTGGGGCACGATCTTCATCATGATGAACACGAGGATGCCCACGGCGACGCTCACCACGACGACCGGATAGACCATCGCCCCCTTCACCTTCCGCTTGAGCGACTGGCTCCGCTCCATGAACTCCGCCAGACGGCGGAGGATCACTTCGAGGGCACCGCCCGCCTCGCCCGCGCGGATCATGTTGCAGTAGAGACGGTCGAAGGCCTTCGGACTCTTCGACAGGGCCTCCGAGAGGTTGGCACCGCCTTCGATCTCGTCGCACACGTCCAAGAGGCTGTTCTTCAGCCGGCCCGGCTTCTGCATCTCCGCCAGGAGCTTGAGGCTCCGCAGGATCGGCAGGCCGGCGTCCTGCAGGATCGAGAGCTGGCGGGTGAAGAGCGTGAGGTCTTTCGTCTTCACGCCGCCTATGGCGAAGGTGCGGCCCGGCTTCTTGGCCTTGCCGCTGGCCGCGGCCGCCTTGGCCTTGCGGGCCTTGAGCTTCGTGACCATGTAGCCCATCGACCGGATCGTGGCCTGGGCTTCGGCCTCGCTGGCCGCGTCGACGGTGTCGCGGATTTCCTTGCCGGTGGCCGCGTCGATGGCTTCGAACTGAAACGTGGGCATCTGTTTACGCTTCCAGGATCGTTTCGCGGATGATTTCTTCGGCGGTGGTCAGGCCGGCGAACATGCCGTTCATACCCGACTCGCGGAGCGTGACCATGCCCGCCTTGCGGGCCGCCTCGCGGAGGTCTTCGGTGGAGGCGTTGCGCATCACCATGTCGCGGAGGTCGTCGTTCATGATGAGCAGCTCGAACAGGCCGAGCCGGCCCTTGTAGCCCGTGCGGTTGCACCGCTCGCAGCCCTTGCCCCGGTAGAACTTCTTGCCCACCGTCTGCTCGGTGGTGAGCTCGAGGTCGGCGATCACGTCGGCCCCCGGGATGATCTCCTCCCGACAGTTGGAACAGATCCGCCGCACGAGCCGCTGGGCCAGGATCGCCTCCACCGTGGCCGTGATCAGAAACGGCGGCACGCCCATGTCGCGGAGCCGGGTGACCGTGGAGGGGGCATCGTTGGTATGGAGCGTCGAAAACACCATGTGGCCGGTAAGCGAGGCCTGCACCGCGATCTCGGCCGTTTCCACGTCGCGGATCTCGCCCACGAGGATGCGATCGGGATCCTGCCGCAGGATCGACCGCAGGCAGGCGGCGAAGGTGTTGCCGATCTCGGCGTCGATCGGCACCTGCACGATCCCGTCGATGTCGTATTCGACCGGGTCTTCGGTGGTGATCAGCTTGTCTTCGACGTCGTTGAGCTCGGAGAGGGCGGAGTAGAGCGTAGTCGTCTTGCCGGAGCCCGTCGGCCCCGTGACGAGCACGATGCCGTTGGGCCGCACGATCACCTCGCGGAACTTCCGCAGCATCTGCTCGTCGAGGCCCACCTTCTCGAGATCGAGCGACACGACGCCCCGGTCGAGCACCCGCATCACCACGCTCTCGCCGAAGAGCGTGGGGAGCACGCTCACGCGGAGGTCCACCGGATGGCCGCCCACGGAGAGTTCGATCCGGCCATCCTGCGGCATCCGCCGCTCGGCGATGTCGAGATTGGCCATCACCTTGATGCGGGTGGTGATCGCGAAGGCGAGATGCTTGGGGGGCGGCACCATCTCCTGGAGCACGCCGTCGGCCTTGAGCCGGATGCGAAACTCCGTTTCGAAAGGCTCGAAGTGGATGTCGCTGGCGCCGTCGCGGATCGCGAGCAGGAGCACCATGTTGAGCAGCTTGCGAACGGGGGCGCTCTCGGCGAGGGCCTCGACGCTCGTGAGCTCCGTGGGGCCTTCGCGGCCCGCCGCCGCGGCTTGCGCGGCCAGCTCCTCGTCGTGCTCGAGATCCTCGACGAGCGATTCCACGCTCTCCGTCTGCGAGGAATAGAGCTTGTCGATCGCCTTCGTGATCTCGGGCTCCGTGGCCACGCAGAAGTGGATGTCGTAGCCGAGGAGCGTGCGGAGCTCGTCGGCCACCTGGATCTTCTGCGGGTCGGCCGTGGCGAGCGTGAGCCGGTCGTTCTTGAGCTCGAGCGGCACCACGCGGTAGAGCTGGGCCATCGGCTCGCTGATCACCGAGAGCACGTCGGGCTCGATCGTGCGGTCGTAGAGCGTGACGAAGGTGGTGCCCCACTGCTCGGCGAGGGCCTCACCAAGCTGCTCATCGGTGTAGTAGCCGAGGGCCACGCCCACCTTGCCGACGAGCTCGCCGCCGCGGAGCGACTGCTCCTCCAGCATCGCCGAGAGCTGCATCTCGTCGATGAGGCCGAGGTCGATCAGGATTTGGCCGAGCCGTTTGAGTGCCATGGGTGCTACCGCTCTTATTCCTTGCCGGCCTTGCGGGCCATCGATTCCTCGTCGTCGAACACGCCCCGCTTCGCGTTGGCGATCCGGGCCGCCAGATCGTCGGGCATCTGGGCCTTCGCCAGCACGTCTTCCTCCGTCACCTTCTTGTCGTTCCAGAGGCGGAAGAGATCGTCGTCGAGCAGCCGCATGCCGAGCTTGGCCCCCGTCTGGATCGCCGAGTTGATGCGGAAGGTTTTGTTCTCGCGAATGAGATTGCCGATCGCGGGCGTGCAGACGAGCACCTCGTAGGCGGCACAGCGGCCGCCGCCGATCTTCGGGAGGAGCGTCTGCGACACCACACCGAGGATCGCCGTGGAGAGCTGCGTGCGCACCTGCTCCTGCTGATTGGTGGGGAAGGCGTCGATGATGCGGTTCACCGTGCCCTGGGCGCCCGTGGTGTGGAGCGTGCCGAAGACCACGTGGCCCGTCTCGGCCGCGGAGATCGCCGCCTCGATCGTTTCGAGGTCGCGAAGCTCGCCCACGAGGATCACGTCGGGATCTTGCCGCAGGGCGCGGCGGAGGGCCTCGGAGAAGCTGGGCACGTCGTTGCCGATCTCCCGCTGGTTCACCGTGCTCTTCTGCGAGTAGTGATAGAACTCGATCGGGTCTTCGATCGTGATGATGTGGTGGTCGTAGTTCTTGTTGAGAAAATCGATGAGCGAGGCGAGCGTGGTGCTCTTGCCGGAGCCGGTGGGGCCCGTCACGAGAAACAGGCCGCGGGGCCGCGTCACGATTTTCTTGCACACCTCCGGCACGCCGAGCTGCTCGGGCGTGAGCAGCTTGTTGGGGATCTGGCGGAGCACCATCGCCACGCTGCCACGCTGCTTGAACACGCTCACGCGGAAACGGGCCAGGTCCTTGAAGGCGAAGCCGAAGTCGCAGCCCCCCTTCTCCGCCAGCTCCGTCTGGCACCGCTCGGGCGTGATGCTCTTCATGAGGCCGTTGGTGTCGTCGGCAGTGAGCACCTTCGTGGCCTGCGGCTTCATGTGGCCGTCGATCCGGAAGACGGGGGGCAGGCCGGCGGTGATGTGGATGTCGCTTACGCCGTTTTTCACGGCGGCCATGAGCAGCTTGTCGATCAGGATCGTGCCGGTGGCCACCCGGGGCTTGAGGTAGTCGTCTTCGCCGATATTCACCGCGCCGGGCGGCATCTCCGACGCTTCCTCGACATCGAGCTCATAGGCCATGGCCGTGCCGTCGGCCGCGGCATTCGGCTCTCGCAGACCCTTGAGCACGAGCAGTTTCATCCCCTGATTGTCTACGAGAGCCCCCTCGCCCGAGGCCACGCTCGTGACGAACGAAAAGCCCGCGGGGCTGCCGCCGGGGGGCATGAGTGCGGCGGCGATGGCGGGGATGTCTTCGGCGGGGATGACCGCCTTGCCCAGCTGGCGAAACTGCCCCTCGACCTGCACCACCGGCACGGAGCCGCCGGCGAGCCGCACCTCGGGGGAGCGATTCTCGATCGCCACCTTGAGGATCTTCTCGACATGCGCGAGCAGTGGGGAAGTGGGCGCCGTGCTCATCGGTGCAACTCCTGGGTGGACACGACCACCCCGCAGCCAGGCCGGGGGAGGATTCCAAAGCCACCTGTATTCTGCCTGCGGGAGCAGCGGACGAACAGTTCCCCGGCCGGGAAAAGCGTCGAGATTTCCGGCTGCCATCCAGCAGCCGGCCCGGAAAAGATCGGGGTTCGGGAAAGAAGATCGTGCCTGGGCACTGCGTTCACGCTCGGACAGGCGGGCCCCTGACAGCCGCCGTCCTCACACCAGCATTATGCACTGGATCGGCAGAAAAGTCTCGACGGGGGGAGGGAATTTTTGGGGGCGTGGGAGTTGGCGTGGGAGTGGGGTTGGGTTTATGTGGGGTGGTTTTACGCGTCCGCGGCTTCCGCCGCGGGATCCCGTCGCTTGCGCTTAGGGCTTGTATCGGGATCCCGTCGCTGGCGCTTAGGGCTTGGATGCGGCCGGCCCCGACCCTACTCCGTCCGCTTGCTGACGCGGAACACCTCGTCGAGCGTCGTGATCCCGCGGAGGGCTTTCTGGACGCCGTCGTCGAACATCACGTGCATGCCCTGGCCCACGGCCGCCCGGCGGATCTCCTGGGTGGGGGCCCCCTGGAAGGCCAGTTCGCGGATCTTGCTCGTCATCACCATCAGCTCGAAGATGCCCAGCCGCCCCTTGTAGCCCGACTTCTGGCAGTGGGAGCAGCCGCGGCCCTTCATGAACGTGGCCCCCTTGAGCATCTCGGGGGTGATGCCCGCCGCCTCGATCTGGGTGTCGAGCGGCTGATGCGGCTGCTTGCACTTCGGGCAGTTCACCCGCACGAGCCGCTGGGCCAACACCGCGATGATGCTCGACGCCACGAGATAGGCCGGCACGCCCATGTCGATCATCCGCGTGATCGCACCCGGGGCGTCGTTGGTGTGCAGCGTCGAAAACACCAAGTGGCCGGTGAGCGACGCCTGGATACCCATCTGGGCCGTCTCCGTGTCGCGCATCTCGCCCACGAGGATCACGTTGGGCGCCTGCCGCAGCATGGCCCGAATCACGCGGGCGAAGTCGAGGCCGATGGAGTGCTTGATCTCCACCTGGTTGATACCGGCGAGGTAATACTCCACCGGATCCTCGGCCGTGATGATCTTCGTGTCGGGCCGATTGAGCTCGTTGAGCGAGGCGTAGAGCGTGGTCGTCTTGCCCGAGCCAGTGGGGCCCGTCACGAGGATGATGCCGTTGGGCCGGCGGATCAGATTCTTGAACTGCCGAAAATCGTTTTCCGAGAGGCCGAGCTGCCGGATGCCGACGCGGATGTTGTCTTTGTCGAGGATCCGCATCACCACCGACTGGCCGTGGTTGGTGGGCAGCACCGACACGCGGAGGTCGTAGTCTTTGCCGTCGGCCGTGAGCTTGATCCGGCCGTCCTGCGGCCGACGCCGCTCGGCGATGTCGAGCTTCGACAGGATCTTGATGCGGGAGAGGATCGCGCCCAGGAGCCGGCGGGGCGGGTTGTCGCGCTCCACGAGCCGGCCGTCGATCCGGTAGCGGATGCGGACGCGATCCTCGAACGGCTCGATGTGGATGTCGCTGGCCCGCAGCTGCACCGCCTCGGTGATGATCAGGTTCACGAGCTTCACCACCGGCGCGTCGGACGACTCCTCCTGCCCGGCGGCGGCCTGCTGCTCGACGGCCGTCTCGGTGAAGTCGATGGCGGTGTCGGTGAACTCCTGGAGCATCGAGTCGGCGCTCTCGCCGTCCGACGCGCCGTAGTGGCGGTTGATCGCCTCCACGATCTGGTCGCGGGGCGCGAGCGCCATCTCGACCTCGCGGTTGAGGATGAAGCGGAGCTTCTCCTGCGTTTCGAGATCGGTGGGGTCGCTCGTGGCGATCCGCAGCACGCCGGCATTCTCGGCGAGGGCGAAGATCGTGTTTTCGCGGGCCACGCTCTCGGGCAAGAAGGCCACCACCTCCGCCGGCACCGTGAGCGCCGTGAGATCGGCGAACCTCATCCGGTGGGCCTTGGCCAGGGCCCGCATCACCTTGTCGCCCGGGGCGTAGCCGAGGCGGACGACCTCGTCGTGCACCTTCTTGCCGGAGGAGCCGGCCAGCCGCATGGCCTCGGCCAGCTGCTCGGCCGACACGAGCCCCTCGGCAATCAACAATTTTGAAAAAGCGTCGGTGGACATGCGGTGCGAGAGAGCGGGGTCAGGTGGCAGGCTCGAGGAAGGTGTCGGCGTGTTCGTAGCCGGGGGCGCAGGTGCAGAGAAACACGAGTTCCTGCAGGCCGGTGTTGGTGATCGTGTGCCGCAGGCCGGGCGGGATGGCGATCGCGTCGCCGGGGCCGACGGGGCGGGTCTCGTCGCCGAGGGTCATCGAGGCGGTGCCGGTGAGGATGTAGTAGATCTCCTCCGTCACCTTGTGGTGGTGGGGCGTGGTGGAAGCCCCGGGGGCGAGGCGGGCCTCGGCGAGGCTCTGCTGGCGGATCGCCGAATTCCGGTGGGCCATGAGCTCGCGGATCGTCGAGCCATCGACGGTGGTGAAGGGCACCGTGTCGCGGTGGTTGACGACGTCCATGGGCGGCTGCTGTGCGAGGTGAAAAACCCTGATCGACCCAAGCTCAGGATACCAAACGGCTGCGGATGTGCAGCACGGCCGGATGCAGGGGCCGCGTGTCCCAGGCCTCGGGATCGGGAAGGTCTGTGACGGGGAACGACTCGTCGGCCTCGACCACGAACGTGCTGCCCGGCGGTGCGGCTCGCCAGAGGGCCGCGATCAGGGCCACGATCTCGGCCCGCCGCGAGGTGAACAGCCCCCACGGCGGCGACACGAACACGACCCACGGCCGGTCGGTCGGCAGCTCGGGCATCCGCTTGGCCCAGTTGAGGGCGTCGCCGGGGCGGACGTCGATCCGGTCGGCGATGCCGAGGGAGACAGCCGACCGCTTGAGAGCGTCGGCCGTCGGGAAATGTCGCTCCACGAGCACGGCCCGGACCGCCCCGCGACTCACGGCCTCGAAGCCGAGGGCGCCGGTGCCGGCGAACATGTCGATGGCGGTGGCCCCGACGACGGTGGGCCCGAGCAGGTCGAAGAGCGTCTCGCGAACGCGATCCTTCATGGGCCGCGTGCGGGGGTCGGGCATGAACTCGAGCTTCCGCCCGCGAAGGGAGCCGCCGATGATCCGCGGCGGGGCCGAGGGATCGGGGGCAGGGGTTTCCTTCGAT
>JBILVW010000132.1:0-7480 GCA_044370205.1 Pirellulales bacterium
TGAACGGCATGTTCAACTCCCCCGAGCAGCCGCAGCCCTGTGACCACGGCTTCGACTGGTGGCTGGCCACGCAGAACAACGCCGCGGCCAGCCATGCGTTTCCGGAGAATTTCGTCCGCAACGGCACGGTCGTCGGGAAGGCCGACGACTACTCGGCGCCGTTCGTCGTCAAGGAGGCGATCCGGTGGCTGAAGACGAAACGTGATGCATCGGCGCCGTTTTTTCTGACGGTCTGGTCCCACGAACCGCACTATCCCATCGCCTCGGCCGACCGCTACGAAAAGCAGCATGCCGTGATCACGGACCTCGAGGAGCGAACCTATCGGGCCAACATCACGCAGCTGGACGATGCCTTTGGCATGCTCATGAAGTCGCTCGATGACATCGGAGCCACCGACTCGACGCTCGTGTTCTTCACGAGCGACAACGGCCCCGAGGGGGCTGGCGACAAGGGGCCGGGCCGGGGGCTCGCAGGGCCCCTGCGCGGCCGCAAGCGGTCGATGTACGAGGGGGGGCACCGGGTGCCCGGGATCATCCGCTGGCCCGGCCGTGTGCAGCCCGGAACGGAAAGCCAGGAGCCGGTGATCGGCAGCGACTTCTTTCCGACGGCGGTCGCCGCAGCCGGACTGGAGCCGCCACCGGGACGGACGCTCGATGGCGTGAATCTGCTGCCATGCCTGGAGGGTCGCGGCGTCGATCGGCCCCGGCCGCTCTGCTGGCGGTGGGGCGGCTTCATCGCCTACCGCGAGGGCCCGTGGAAGATCGTCGTCGATGAGACATTCAAGCAGCCGGAACTCTTCAACCTGGCCGACGACCTGAGAGAGACGACCGACCTGGCAGCCAGTGAGCCCAAGCGGCTCGCCGGCATGCTCGAGCGGCTGCGGGCGCTCACGGCGGAGATCGAGGCCGAGGGGCCCGACTGGTGGAAGACGGAGCCCCTCAACGGCCGACGGCCGAAGCCGATCGGGAACGCACCGGCACCGGCAGGCTGACGACGCGGCGCCGCAGGCCGAGGCGGTGTACACTGCCCGCCCACGGGAACACCACATGGCCACGGATGATCACGCAACCACGAGCCGCCTCGGCCTCGCGCTATTTTGGCTCTATGTGCTGCTCTACGGCGGCTTCATCGCGCTGGTGCTCGTGCGGCCCGACCTCCTCTCGTGGCGGCCGTTCGGCGGCGTCAATCTGGCGATCGCCGCCGGCCTCGGCTTGATCGCGTCCGCGTTTCTTCTGGCCGTGGTCTACATGCTCGCACGCTCCCGCCGGTAGCGGTGGCGGCACAAGGGAATCCCGGATGCTGCACGACACCTCGCCTCTGGCCATTGCCATCTTCACGACGTTCGTCCTCGGCGTGCTCGGGTTGTCGTTCTGGCTGGGCCGCAAGAAGCAGTCGGCCCAGGAGTATTACGCCGCCCACGGCCAGATCCACTGGTTCGTCAACGGCATCGCCTTCGCCGGCGACTACCTGTCGGCCGCCTCGTTTCTCGGGATCTGCGGGATGATCGCCTTCTCGGGCTACGACGGCTTTCTCTATTCGATCGGCTTCCTGGCCGGCTGGGTCGTGGCGCTCTTCGTGATCGCCGAGCCGGTCAAAGCGCTCGGCCGGTTCACCTTCGCCGACGCCCTCGACGCCAAATTTAACAGCCGGGGCATCAAGCTGGCGGTCGCCATCTCGACGCTCGTGGTGAGCGTCTTCTATCTCATTCCCCAGATGGTCGGCGCCGGCTCGCTGATCACGCCCCTGCTCGGCCTGCCCCATGCCGCCGGTGTGCTGCTCGTGGGCGTGGCGGTCACGCTGATCGTGGTCACGGCCGGCATGGTGTCGACCACGTGGGTGCAGTTCATCAAAGGGTCGCTGCTGGTCTTCTTCTGCGGCGTGCTCACGGCCCTCATCCTCGACCGCGGCTTGGTGGTGAATGCCGGACGAGACGGGCCGCCCGACCTCGCGCCGCAGGTGCGGACGGTGCGGCCGGACGGCTCGGTGCTCGTCGATGGCAAGCCGCAGTCGCTGGAGCACGATCTCCGGCCCGTGGGCACGATTCTCAGACTCCCGGAGAGGTTCGCCAACGCAGCCGCGACGGGCCCGCTCCGGCCGCTGGAGTATCTCGCCGCCCTGGAGGACTCGACGGTCGTGACCTGGTCGGCCACGAAACGAACCGACGCCGAGGGGACGCATACGACGTATGCCCCGGTCGAGCGGCGGGGCGCGGATCTGCTCAAGCCGGGTGGTTCCTTCAAGGGGCTCACGACGGGAAAACTCGCCGACCGGCTCGACTTCGCGAGCCTGATGCTCGCGCTCTTCTGCGGCACCGCCTCGCTGCCCCACATCCTCATCCGCTACTACACGGTGAAAGACGCGGCCGCCGCCCGCAAGAGCACGGTCGTCGGCATCGCCGCGATCGGCGTGTTCTACGTGCTCACGCTCTACCTCGGCTTGGGGGCGATGACCAGTGGGGCCCTCGACCCGACCGATACCAACATGGCCGCGCCCCTGCTGGCGAAGTCGTTCAGCACCACGCTATTCGCGATCATCTCCGCGATCGCGTTCACGACGGTGCTCGGCACCGTCAGCGGGCTGATCATGGCGGGCAGCGGGGCCGTCGCGCACGACCTGGTGGAGCACGTGCTCGGCATGCAGATGACCGATCACGAGAAGGTGCGGTGCGGCAAGATCGCCGCCGTGGGTCTGGGCGTCGTCGCCATGGCCCTGGGAGTCCTCTTCAAGAGCTTCAACGTCAGCTTTCTCGTCGGCTGGGCGTTCAACATCGCCGCCAGCGCGAACCTCCCGGCGCTCGTGATGCTGCTCTTCTGGCCGCGGACGACGAAGCAGGGGATCGTCGCCGCCGTCACGGCGGGTATGCTCTCCTCGCTGGCCTGGATCCTGCTCTCGGCCGACACGTTCGAGAAGGTCTACGGACTCTCCCGCGACCTGTCGCCGATGCCCTTCAGCCAGCCCGGACTCGTGACGATACCACTGGGATTTGCCGTCCTGGTGGCCGTGTCGCTGCTGACCCCGCCCCCCACGCCCGCTCCCGCCCGCCGCTGAAGCCCGCCCGATGCGTCCCTCCGATGCCGCCGGATCCGTGATCGCCTGCACCGCCGCCCATCTGCCGGCGATTCGGTCGATCTACAACCACGCCATCCTGCACTCGACCTCGCTGTACGAATATCACGAGCGGACCGACGCGGTGATGCAGGAGTGGCTCGCCCTGCGACTGCGGGATCAAACGCCGATCCTCGGTATCGAGTGGGAGCCGGGCGTGCTCGCCGGATTTGCAACATGGGGGCCGTTCCGGCTGCGGCCGGCCTACAAGTACACGGTCGAGCACTCCGTCTACGTCGACGAGCGGTTTCGGGGGAAGGGAATCGGTCGCCGCCTGCTCGAGGCGATCATCGCCGAGGCGCGGGTCCGCGACCTGCACACGCTCGTCGCCGGCATCGACGCCTCGAATGCTGCGAGCATCGGGCTGCATCGGGCCGCCGGCTTCACCTGCTGTGGCACCGTCTACGAGGCCGGCTTCAAGTTCGGCCGGTGGCTCGATCTGGAGTTTTGGCAGCTCGTGCTCGAAACGCCGAAGCGACCCGTCGACGGCTGAGGCTCATACCCGCGGCAGTTCGTAGCCCTTGCGGTATTCCCGGCCGAAGAGACGGTTGGCTTCGGCGTCGGTCGAGCGTTCGGTCTTGGGGTCGATCGTGAGTTCGCGACCTCGCTTCAGCTTCGTGACGTCGAAGTCGATTGTGTTGTCGGCCAGATAGCCCTCGAAGCTTTCCCAGGTGGCCGCCACGTGCGGATCATCGACGGCGAGTGCGGGCCGTGTGCCTGGGGAGACGGTTTCCCCGAGGGCCCACGACACGTTGCCCAGATGCGCAAGCGCGCTCGACAGGTGGCCGTCCTCGATGTCGAGATGCAGGTCGGTGTGCCGGCGGCTCCGAATCGCGGCGACGAAGTTGGCGAAGTGGTCGCGGTAGCTCCCCCCGGACCAGGCGCCGAGCTGCTTGCCGTCGTAGTCGAAGGCGGCCCCCGAATTGTAGTTGGGGGCGACGGCGAAACCGTCCGTTCCGTACCAGATGTTGGAGGCTCCCGTGAAGGGCTGCGGCCCCTTCAGGCCGTACGTGACGGGCGTCTTGATCGGCAGGCCGCGGACATCGGAGATCAGCAGGGCATCGTCCCATTGGAAGATGGTCACCTGGCAGTTGGCCACGTCACCATTGTCGATGTAGCCGAGGCGGCCCCCCAGGCTCACGACCCGCTTCGGCAGCTCCTGCTTGCCGAGGCCCCAACGCGCCTTGTCGAGCTCGTGCGGGTTTTGATTGCCCAAGTCGCCGTTGCCGGTGAGGTGGGTCCAGTGCCAGTCGTAGTGCAGCTTCTTCCGCTGCGGCACGTCGGCCGGCGCGGGCCCCGCCCAGAGGTCGAAGTCGAGCCCCGGCGGGACGGGTGCGGGGGTATCGACCAGCCCGATGCTGTTTCGCTGCCGGTAGCAGATGGCACGGGCGGCTTTCACCGGGCCGAGCTTTCCGCTCTTCACGAAGTCGAGTGTCTGCCGCATGCCGGTCATGCTGCGGCTCTGCACGCCCATCTGGCACATGCGACCGAGCTTTCTCGCCCACTGCGTGATCACACGGCCTTCTTCGACGTTGTGGCTGCAGGGCTTCTCGACGTAGACGTCCTTGCCTGATTGCATGGCCCATATGGCCATCACGGCATGCCAGTGGTTCGGTGTCGCGATCGTCACGGCGTCGATGTCGCGACGGTCGAGCAGGCGACGGACATCCTGCACGTATTCCGGCGGCCGGAGCTCGTTCTTGAATTGCTGCTCGCACAGCCGCACGTAGGCCGAGGGGTCGCAGTCGCAGATGGCGACGAGTTCGACCCCCGGAACCTGCCGGACTTCGGCGACATGCGCCCGTCCCTGGTTGTTCACGCCGATGACGGCCATCCGCACCCGGTGGGCGGGGCTCGGTGACGCAGCGGGGCTCGACTCGCTCGCGGCACGGCTGACGGTCACACCGGAGAGGGCGACGGCGGTGGCGGCCAGAGCCTGTTCGATAAAGTCCCGGCGGGAGGGATGCATGGCTGAAAGTCTCCGAAGGAGCCCTCAATCCTACACACCGGCCTCTCTCCCCGCATCGTCTGCGTGGCCACTCCCGCCGAAACGGTCCGGCGCTGGTCAGGCCCTCGCCCGTGGGGCCTTTTTGCCGGACTTGGCCCCCCTGTCGGCGGCGGAGCTCCGGCTGCGGGTGGGCCGAGAAGCGTCGGCAAGCGTGGTGTCGTAGGCCACGCTGAGCACCTTGGCCCCGCCCCTGCCCGCAGCCGCCATCGCGTGCGGGATCGCGGCGTGGAGGTAGAGACTGTCGCCGGTGGCAAGCAGAATCTGCTCCTCACCGTAGGCGACCTTCACTTCACCCTCGAGCACGAACAAAAACCGTTCGCCATCGTGGCTCTCGGGCTGCCGGCGATTCCCATTGCCCGAGACGTGAATGATCGCCGGATGCATCCGGCGATCACGCCACTGATCGGCCAATGTTTCCTGGGTCACGCCACTGCGGCCCCCGACCAGCGTGCCATTGCCCCGCTTGACGACGACATACTGCGGGGGAATCGACAGGCCCTCGACGAGCGAATCGACACCGCACTCCAGCACGTGTGCCAGACGGACCAGCCCTTCCAGGGACGGGGCCAATTGGCCGTTCTCGAGCTTCGAGAGCCAGCTGACGGTGAATTGCGTCCGCGAGACGACCTCCTCCAGCGTCAGGCGACGGGCGAGGCGGGCGGCCCGAACGCGGCGGCCCAAATCGGCAAGGTTGACAGTGTGATTCATGGTCGGAGCACGAGTATGCTTCCGACACGGCATACCTACAAGAGGGGGCCATTCGCCCTCTTGTGCGGGGGGTGGCTATCCCCTGCACGGTGCCGCAAGGGCGGCGACGGCCCGCCACATCGATCGCCCCCGCCTCAGGCGCTCGGCCGCCGGAAGTGGCGATACGCCTGCAGCACGTCGAAGAGGTCGGCGGAGATCTCGATGCGATCGCCTGCGAAGTCCGACAACCAGGTTCGGCTGCTGGCCACCGCGTCGGCCAAGAGCGGCAGCACCTCGCCGAGCGTGACGTCGACCGTGTTGGACCGGGCCGGAGCCGACATCATCTTCAGACCGCCATTGTCGAGTTCCGGGCCGGTGTAGACGCGGAGTTGACGGATCGCCATGGGGCACACTCCCTTGCCGTGAGGCTTTTGGTTCGGGAGACCGCCGGGCCGGCCTTCAGGGCTGGCCGTCTTCATGACGGTCGGCGACTCCCGATACTCGTTTCATCGGCAGTCTCGGCCCTCGAGGGTTGGCCGAATTCCGCGGTCGTGACGATCCTGTCGGTGGCGGGTGGCAAGACGGGCAAACTGGAGCGGTACGTCAAGCCGTGCCGGCCCGGCCGCCGACCCTTCCCGCCCGAAAGGCCTCGCCGATGCTCTTGGGAACGAGTGCCTCCGCCTGGAAGAGCCGGGCCCGGTTTTCCGCGGTGGAGGCCTTCATTTCCTGTTCCCGGGCGATCGCCACGCTCCGCCGCTCCTCGGCCTTGGCCCGCGCGACCCGGGTGTCGGCCTCGGCCTGATCGGCCTGCAGCCGGGCGCCGATGTTCTCGCCGACCTCGATGTCGGCGATGTCGATCGACACGATCTGGAACGCGGTCTGTGCGTCGAGACCCCGCTGGAGCACGGCCTTCGAGATCGTGTCGGGATGCTCCATCACCTCGAAGTGGCTGCCGGCCGACCCGATCGACGTGATGATGCCCTCGCCCACGCGGGCGATGATCGTCTCCTCCGTGGCGCCGCCGATCAGCTGCTGGAGATTCGTCCGCACCGTGACCCGGGCCCGGATCTTGAGCTCCACGCCGTTCTTGGCCACGGCGGAGAGCGTCGACTTGCCGCTGGCCGTGTCGGGACAATCGATCACCTTCGGATTGACACTCGTCTGCACCGCGTCGAGCACGTCGCGGCCGGCGAGATCGATCGCGCAGGCGCGGTCGAAGTCCAGGTCGAGATCGGCCCGCTGCGCCGCGATGAGCGCCCGGATCACGCGGGGCACGTCGCCACCGGCGAGATAGTGGGCCTCGAGCCGGCGGCAGGTGATGTCGGGACCGAGCCCGGCCTGAACGGCCATGATCCGCGCCTGGACGATCGTGCGGGCGTTCACCTTCCGCAGGCTCATGCCGAGCAACTCGAAGAAGCCGACCCGCGCCTTCGACCAGTAGGCCTGGAACCAGAGCTGCCCGTAGTTGAACACGAGCAGGAGCATCGTCAGGGCGAGGCCGCCCAGGATGATGCTGGCGGCGACGAGTGCGGGGAACGGGAGCGGGAGGGCGGGGTCGTTCATGGGGGGCCTCGGCGTGGCGGGTCGGCGTGACCCGTCCTGCAAGGGTAGTTCGCAAATCGGGGCCGTCCAAACGGGGGCTGCCCGTGCCGTCTCGCCCGGACGTTCGCTGCGGGCAT
>JBILVW010000133.1:0-7469 GCA_044370205.1 Pirellulales bacterium
GATCATGTCGAGTTCGAACGCCCAGAGCATCGAGGGCTCGAGCGGGTGGGCGACCACGAGCGTGCGGCCCGCCTGCACGAGCATCCGCACGGCCTCGGCCCGCTCGGCGCTCCAGCCGGTCGTGCCCACGAGCACGGCGTCGCACGTGGCCTCGTCGAGCAGCCGCTGCCAGGCGACCGCCTCAGCTGGCGTCGCAGATCCGGCCGGCTCCGGGATTTCCACCAGCCTCGCCCCTCGGCGGCCGGCCTCGGCGGCCAGGGCGGCGATCTCGACGTCGGCTCCGAGCACACCGAGCGTGAGGCTGGAGCAATCGCGGGGCGCATCCGTGGCGGGCGGGTTGGACATAGCCACATTGTTTCCTGCCGGGGCCAAACCGGCCAGAGCGGGGTCGGCGGAGCGCCTCTCACGGTATAAATGGTGGTTCGACGACGAAACCCGGAACGAGGCGCAGGCATGCGGGCTGAAGTGATCGCCATCGGTGACGAGCTGACCACGGGCGCCCGGCTCGACACCAATAGCCAGTGGCTCTCGGCGGAACTCGCCGTGCTCGGGATTCCGGTCGTGTTTCACACGACGGCCACCGACACGCTCGAGGCCGGGGCCGACGTCTTTCGGATCGCGGCCGGACGGGCCGACGTGGTCATCGCCACCGGCGGCCTCGGCCCGACGGCCGACGATCTGACGCGCGACGTGCTGGCGATCGTGGCGGGCGAGCCGCTGGAGCTCTCGCCTGATGCGCTCGAGGCCGTCGAGTCGCGGTTCGCCCGGCGGGGCATGCCGATGCCCGAGTCGAACAAGCGACAGGCGCTCTTTCCGCGGGGCAGCCGGATGATCCCCAATCCCGAGGGCACGGCCCCGGGGCTCGACGTCGACCTGCCGCGGCCAGATGGCCGACGTGCCCGCGTGTTCGCGCTTCCCGGCGTGCCCACCGAGATGAAGGTCATGTGGTGGCAGACCGTCGTGCCAACGCTCCTCGCCATGCAGCCCGAGCAAGGCACGATCGTGCAGCGGCGGATCAAGTGCTTCGGGGCGGGTGAGAGCGCGATCGAGGCCATGCTCCCCGATCTCGTGCGGCGCGGCCGCGAGCCACTCGTGGGGATCACGGCCCACGAGGCCACGATCACGCTGCGGATCGCCGCGCGGGGCCGCGACGAGGCGACCTGCCGGGCCGCGATCGCCGCCGACGAGGCGACGATCCGCGACTGTCTCGGGCTCCTCGTCTACGGCGTGGAGGACGACGAGGTAGAGGATGCTGCGGTGCGGGCCGTGCGGGAGGCCGGCCTGACGATCGCGTCGGTCGAGATCGGCACGCAGGGCCGCGTGGCGGCAGTCCTCGCGCAGGCCGACGCACGGGCCACGGACCGCGTGTTTCGTGGGGGCACCGTGCTGCCGCCGGGTGAGCCTGTCGATGTGGCGGAACTGGCCTCGCTCGCCCGGCGGGAGCGGAGCGCTGATCTCGGTCTGGCTGTCGGGCCGCCCAGTGCCGACGCCGACGGCAAGACCGTGCTCGAGATCGTGCTCTCCTCGGACCGCGGCCTCGAGCGGCTCACGCATCGGCTGGGGGGCGGACCCTCGCTCGCCCTCTCGCGGGCCGCGAAGACGGCCGTCGATCTGGTTCGTCGGTCGCTGCTCGCAGCGACGACGCAAGAACCGGGCCTGCCCGTGGAGGTGCGCCGATGAATTTCTCCGACGCCGCGAACCGGCGAACGCTCATCCTGTTCGGCGGCCTCGTGCTGCTCGTGGGCCTGATCGCCTGGCCATCGCTCGCAGGGCGTCTGCGATACGCCCAGGTGCGGGCCGAGCTGCGGGCGATCCGCGACGCGGCCAAGGTCGCCGAGCTGTCGAGCGTGGGCAAGATGTTCACGACACTCGCCCGCCTCATCGGCCCGACCGTCGTCAACGTGACGGCGAAGCGACGGGTGCTCACGATCGCCGACGAGATCGCGGTGCTCCGCGGTCAGACGCCGACCGGCGCGACCGGCGAGCGGGTGGGCTCGGGACTGATCATCGATTCTGACGGCGTGATTGCGACGAACTACCACGTGGTGGCCCGGAGCGACGAGATCGACGTCACGCTCTCCGACGGGCGGCGATTCGTCGCCGAGCTCGTGGGTGCCGATGCGGCGACCGACCTCGCCGTGCTGCGGATCGATGCGCGGGAGCTGCCGACGGCCACGTGGGGCGATAGCGACTCTGTCGAGGTGGGGGAGATGGTCTGGGCTCTCGGCAATCCCTTCGGCCTCGACCGCACGCTCACCTACGGGATCGTGAGCGCGGTCGGCCGTCGCGGCGTCCTGGAGAGCCCCTATCAGGAATTCCTCCAGACCGATGCCTCGATCAATCCGGGCAACTCCGGCGGGCCGCTCGTGGACGTGCACGGCCACGTGATGGGGATCACGACCGCGATCGTCGGCAAGGATTACAGCGGCATCGGCTTCGCGATTCCGAGCAACACGGCGAAGCAGGTGTGCACGGCGATCCTCGCGAGCGGCCATGTCGATCGCGGCTACGTCGGCATGGCGCTGCGGGCACTCGAGCCGGACGCCCCGGTGGCTGGGGGCGCGGAGGTGGTGGCGGTCGAGCCGAAGTCACCGGCGGCCCTGGCCGAGATCGAGGCGGGCGACGTGATCGTGGGCTTCGACGGCGAGGAGGTCACCGATCCGGCCGAACTGGTGCTGATGCTCACGCGGGCGGCCGTGGGTGCCGATGTCATGTTCGACGTGGTGCGGAACGGCGACCGTCGGACGATCACCGTCCGGGTCGGTCGGCGGCCGCGAGACGGGTGAATGGCCAGGCTTGCGATTGCGATGAGGAAGCGCCGGTTCAGAGCTGCCCACGCCCCGTCGCCGGACGTTCGCTCCGGGCATCCTGCCCTTCGCTCACTCGATGCCGCCCGCGCTTCGCCATCCTGGCTACGCTTGTCGGCATACGCCGGCTCCTGTGGCATAGGCAGCCCTCTACCTCCCGCTTTGCGAACACGCAGTGCCGGGTTACGGTGACGGCGGCTTGTTGTTGGGCGTGTCGTCGAGCATCTTGGCGAAGTCGAAGTCGCCGAAGCCGCCCCCGAAGTTGAACTCGTCGGCGGGGGCGTCGGCTACCGACGTGGCGGGCGCCGACGACGTGGTGACGTCGGCGGGCGGAGCCGCAGGAATGGCTCCAGGCGTGCCCTGCGAACGCGACCGCATCGTGCGACCGATCTCCTCGAGCCACTCGGGCTTGGGGAAGGCGTAGGGACGGAACTTCTCGAGCGTCCCCGTCTCCTCGTGGATGAAGAGCGCCCGCTGGGGGCCGAGCTTGCTGGCCAGTGGGCTGTCCACGAGCTGGCTCGAGTCGGAACTGCTCATCTGGAAGAGCACGCGGAGCTCGAACTCCTTGATCGCGTTTCGCTCGAACGTCCGCTGCAGATTCGTGAGCGAGTCGCACCAGATGATCGAGTGGATGCCCACCGTCGGGCCGTCGCGAAGCACCGTCATGAAGTTCTCCGACGGCGAGGCCTTCTTCTCGCCGCCGCCGAAGGAGAAGCCGAAGTCTCCCTCGCTCTTCCGCAGGTCGCGGTAGCGGGCCAGATCGCGGACGACCACGAACACGCTCTCGCCGTCGAGGATCTGGTTGTCGAGCCGCCGCTTCACCTCCGCCGCGAGCGCCTCCACCGCCTGGCCCGTGGCCAGCCGGCCGACCACCTCGACCTCGTGCGGCAGATGGTTCTTGAGCTGCTCGAGCAGGATGTCGGGCTTCTCGTCGGCGATCGCCGGCTCGAGGAGAACGAACCGGCCCGCGCGGCCCATGGCCCCGCCTTGATGGGGGTCGTGGGCCGCGGCGAGCGTGACCATCGACATCGCGAGGAGCGCCGTGCCGAGATCCTCCCGCTGTCCCACGATCAGCATGTTGGCCCCGGCCTGCCGGCGGAAGATGGCGGCCGTCGGATCCTTGATGGCGATCGCCTCGCCGAACCAGGCGAGCGGCGCCGTCAGTTCCCTGCCGTGCACGGTGCCCTTGTCGAGCAGCTCGCCGAGCAGCCGGTTGGCGGCGGGATCGGCCGCCTCGTTGCCATCGAACACGATCCGGGGCAGCTGGGGGATGTCGGTCCGTCGGTCGGCCATCGCCCGCAGGGCGCCCAGGAACCGCTCCCGCCGCTCGTCGTTGAGAAAGACCACCTGAAAGGGGCTGTTGCCCTCCACCATGCCGTTGGCGTCGTTGTAGATCGCCTCGCCGGGCCGCGTGAGCAGTCGGGCGGCAGTGTTGTCTTCCGAAAGAATGAGGCTCGAATCGGCCTCGTTGCACTGCAGCGCCACGCGGACGGCCATCTGGCCCATCGTGGCCCGCGGCAGGCTGTAGGAGCCACCGAGCGTCTGGGAGCCGAGGAGCACGTGCATGCCGAAGGCACGACCCTGGCGGACGAGCCGGTCGAGAATCAGCGACGCGTCCTGGGCCAGCTTGTCGTCCTCGACGAACATTTCCTGGAACTCGTCGATGAGCAGCAGGATGCGGGGCATCGGGTCGGCGTGGCCCGTCTTGCGGAAGCCAGCCACGTCCTGCACCGAGAGCTCACGAAAGAGATCGCCGCGACGCTTGAGCTCCGCGTCGAGCTGCTGGAGCACCGAGAGGCCGAACTCTCGCTCGCTCTCGATCGCGATCACACGGGCGTGCGGCAGCTTGTAGTGGTCGTAGAGCTTGAACTCGACGCCCTTCTTGAAGTCGATGAGATAGAACTGGATCTCGTTGGGGCTGTATTGCAGCGCGAGGCTCGTGATCATCGCGTGCATGAGGGTCGATTTGCCGGAGCCCGTCTTGCCGGCGATGAGGGCATGCTGGCTCGTGCCCTTGCCGAGCCGCAGATACTGCAGCTTCTTCGCGCCAGCCGGGCCGAGCGGGGCGAGCACCTCGCTCGCCGTGCTCCCCTTCCACCAGTCTTCCTCCTTCGGCGCCACGCGGTCGAACGGCACCTCGACCCGCTTGGCCGCCTTCGCCGCCTTGCCCACCCGCTGGATGATCCGGGTGAACACCTCGTCGCTCGGTGCCTGCTCCACCGTGAGCGGCCACTTCGAGTATTCGGGATCGGTCCAGGTGTAGACGCCGTCCTTGAGCACGACGGTGGTGGCATGCTGCTCGAGGTCGGCGAGGCTGAAGCCGGCGGGCATCTGCTGCTTCGTGTCCACCGACACGATCACGTACACGCCGCACCGCGGCCCCGAGGCGGCGATGCTCGCCAATCGGCGGGCGCTCGTCTCGGTGAAGTTGGCCGGGAAGTTGGCCGCCACGACGAATCGATAGGGCTCCGGCACCTCGGCGTCGGCGTTGTAGGCCCCGATCGACTCGTACTCGTTGCGGAGATACTTCTGGATCACCACCTCCATCTGCTCGGTGATGTCGGCGAGCTTCTCCTCGACGAGCTGCGGCTCCGTCCAGATGCGGCTCGTGACGAGCAGTTCGTCGTGGTCGGCGAGGTGCATGAAGCCTGCGAACTGCTTGCCGAGGCCGAGCGGGTCGATGATCGTGAACCGGCTCTGCCCCGCCGGGATGCCTGCGGCGATCCGCAGCATGAGCGCCTGCATGAACTCCGAGGAGATCTCCTTTTGCTCCACCGTCGTCTTGATCAGCAGCGAGGCGTTGACGGGGTAGGGCACGATCGCCGGCTGCGTCCAGGCCGCAGGGCCGAAGGCGTTGAGATCGGCCGCCTTCGAGATGCCTCCGGGCAAAGCGTCGAGTCCGAGCGACACCGTCCCGAAGCGCAGCCCCGGCGGCGGCTCCGCGGGGAGGGGCACGTCGTCGCGGGCGAGATCGTCCCACGATGGAAACGCCGCCGTGTCGATTCGGGCAGCCTCGTCGTAGACCGCCGTGGTCTCCTCCCGCACCCGCTTCCAGTCGGCCGTCATCGCCGCCCAGCGGTCGGTGCGGCGGGCATCGGCTGCGGCGAGCCGCGCATCCCGGGCCGATTCGAGCTCGGCCACGGCTGCGGCGGACTGGGACTCGAGCTCGGCCAGCCGCGGGGGATATTTCTGTTCCGCGGCGGCCTGGGCGGCGGCCACCTTCTGCTGCAGCGAATCGGTGGCGGTCGTGTATTTGGTCTGCAGGTCGGCCAGCGCCTTGTCTCGCTTGGACGTGAAACCGGCGAGCCGATCGGCCAGCTGCTGGGCCCGGCGGGCGGTGTCTTCTTCGAACTTCGCCTCGAGCTGGGCGACCTGCTCATCGCGCCGCCTGGCGATGAATTCCTTCGCGGCCGCTTCGCAGGTCTTGGCCCGACCCGCGGTGACGTCGAGCTCGCTGCGGAGCTCCGCGAGCTGCTCCCGGACCTTTCGCCGCATCTTGCCTACGAGCCAGAGGCCGAGGCCAATGCCCGCTCCAGCGAGCACGGCCGCGACGCCGCCGGCGATGCCCAGTTTGAGCCCGAGAGACTCCTCGAGGTCACCCGGCACGACGAAGAACACACCCGCGGCCGCGGCCAGTCCGAGGAGCACCGGCAGAATCGTGGCCGCCGCGGTCGGGCCGCCGCCGAAGGCCCGCTTGGCGGCGGACAGCCCGAGAATTTCCTGGGCCTTCGACACGGCTGCGGCTCGCAGGCTCTCGAGCGCTGCCAGCACGTCGGCTCCCGCCGGCTGCGGCTCGTCGGTCGAGGCCGCTGCTTCGGCCGGCGGGACGCCGCGGGTGGTGAGGAACTCGGCCGTGCGGGTCTCGCACTCCGCCAGCTGGGAAGCCACGCGGGCGATGTCCTTCTCCGCCTTGGCGAACAGCCGCGCCGGATCCTTCCGCTTTTCCTTGAAGACCTCGCGGGCGGAGCCCGTTTCGAACTGGTCGTCCTCGCGGGCCTGATGGGCTTCCTTGTCGGCCGTCTTGGTGATCGATGCCGTCAGGACCTGCCGCTGATCGTCGAGCTTCTTCTGCTCGCTGGCAGCCAGGGCCTTCGTCTTCTGGAGGACGGCCGCGTATTCCTGTTTCGTCGCCTCGATCGCCGCCGTGAACTTTTTGCGGGTCGCGGCCAGGGCGGCGTCCGCTTCCGATTTCGTGCGGCCGGTTTCCTGCTCGTGTTCCGAGATGATCTCCTTTTCGAGCCGGGCTCGCGTCGCGGAGGCCTCGCGGAGAATCTGAATCTGGCTGCGGAGAAGATCGCGGTCGTAGGCGTTCGTCACGGTGGATGCATCCTCGGTGGGTCGCTGGGGCGGGTGCCGCGGCCGTTCAGTGGCCGTCGGTATCGCTCACGTCGCGGGCGGCGCGAGCGAGCACCTCGGCCAGCCGGCCGATCCCCTCGAGCGTCTCCTTGACGGCGGGCAGGAGCGGCTCGATGTGGTCCTTGTGGTAGACCTTGCTCGTCGAGTCGTTCCACGTGTCGCGGGCCGACTCGAATCTGAGATTGAGCTGTTTGAGGGCGAGCGCCAGCTTCGAGGCGCCGCCCGAGAGGTCGCCCACCTTCATGATGCGGCCTCCCCGGCGGCTGCGGCCGTCGGGCTCGGAGCCGTCTCGGCCGTGGCATCGGC
>JBILVW010000134.1:0-7407 GCA_044370205.1 Pirellulales bacterium
CTTGGCGGCGTCCTGCCAGAGCGGACGGCCCTGCGAGTCGAGGGCCTGCTTCGGGGCGCCGAGTTCGATCGCGCCCCCGAACGTCGTGATCGTGACATTGCCGTCTTTCGTCGTGATCCCGTTCACGCCCGAGTCGGCCCCCACCCGCACGCCGTCCTTCTCGAGCACGTGCACGCCGCGGCCCGTGCCCGTCACCTTGGCGACGAACGTCTCCACGTCGCTCTTGAGCGGCTTGAGCGGATCGCCCACGCCCGCGCCCGCCACGGCCACGAGCGTGCCGCCGATCGAGCGGATGTGAACGCGGTTGAGCGGCGTGCCGTCGGCCGCGGTGGTCGGGCCGCTAGGCGAATTCACGACGCGGCCGAAGCCGTTGGGCCGGATCGTGACCTTCGGCAGTTGGCCGTAGCCGTCGCCCGGATACGTGACCGTGAGTCCCAGGATCGACCCGTCGTCGCCCACGATGGCCGTCGCCGTCGCCAGGCCCTCGACCTCCACCTGCGGCGGGAGATCCTTTGAGTAGCCGCTGCCGCCGTTCTGTCTCGTGAACCCGGTTACGCGGCCGTCCTGGTCGAGGACCGCGGTGAACTCGGCGCCCGTGCCGACCGAGATGCCGGGATACGTCGCCGCGCTCACGAGGTCGTCGAGCCCCGTGGTCGTGCGGTAGCGGTAGTCGCCGGCGATCCAGTCGATCACCCGCGAGCCTTGCGGCGCGCCCGGCCGTGTGTCGGTCGGGAAGAAGACCTCGCCCGAGGTGTTCACCATGCCGGTGTCGGCGAACAGGATCACCTTGCCGCGGCCGTCGCCGAGGCCCGCGCGGCCGCCGGGGGCGGAGCTCGTGACCATGGCGTCGATCTGGATGCTCGCCGGCGGCGGGATGACGACGAGCGGAGCGGGGCTCGTGAAGTAGCCCGAGCCGCCGGAGAGTTTCTCGAAGCCGGAGAGCGAGTCACCGGTGCGCGTCGCCGTGAACCTCGCCCCGGTCCCCGCCGACGCGATCTCGGCGCCGACCGTGATCGAGGGATCGAAGAAGTAGTTGGCCCCCACCTTCGTGAGCGCGAGCCCCGTCACCGAGCCGCCCACGACCGTCGCCGTGGCGGTGGCGAGGTTGGCCGCCACGTTGATGTCGTCGGTGGAATCGTCGTTGTTCGCCCGGCCCGTCACTCGGATCCGCACGTCGCCGCTGTTGGTCGTGTCGATCGCGTGCTTCACCTGGAAGCCGTGGTCGGTCGTGATCGCCACGGTGTCGGCCACGATCCGGGCGTTCTGCACCATCCGGCTGGCGTTCACGGTGAACGTGTCGAAGAGGTCGATCGAGTCGCCCAGCCGATCGTCCACGGCGCCGAGCGTGAACAGGCCCTGCGGCAGGTTCACCGTCACCGAGTCGATCTCGCTCGCATCAAAGCCCTTGGGCCGCCGCGACCCGACGCCGTCCCAGCCCTCGAACCGCACCGTCTTGCCGTCGATGCCGAGGGTGTAGGTCGTGCCCGACCGGGTGAGGTCGGCGGCGGGGCGATTCGACGTGAACGTGAGCGTGTCGGCGTAGCTGACGGCGTTCACGAGCAGCACCGTGGGCGACGTGTAGTCGCGGCCCTCCTCGATCATCTGGATTGAGACCACGCGGCCCTGCTCGTCGATCGTGGCCGTCGCCTTCGCCCCGTAGCCGTAGCCCGTGGCGTCGAAGATCACGACGTCCGGGGCCACGGTGTAGCCTGAGCCGGCCGAGGCCACCGGGATGGACTGGATCGACTTGCACTTCCCCGCAACCGTGGGCGTGCCGGCCGTCGCGGCCGTGACCGGCCGCACGTCGTCCACGAGAATTCCGTTCGAGGCGATCTTCGAGGCGTCGTCGATCGTGAAGTCGTAGGCATCGTCGCCGAGGCCGCCGCGGAGAATGAGTCCCTTCGTCGAGTTGGCGTTGCGGGTCTCCGGATTCTTCACCCGGAACGTGTCGGGCGACGACGTGCCGCGGATCTCCGTGACGCCGGGCACGTTGAACGAGATCGAGTTGGCGTCGCCGGCTACGGCGGTGCCCGCGGTGCCGTCGAGGCCGAACACGACCGACGAGTAGACGTTGGTGAAGTCGAGCAGGTTCACGCTCGCGCCGGTGGCCAGCGTGAGCGTGTCGAGGCCGTACTGGTCGGAGAAGGAGAGCGTGGTCGTGCTCGAGTCGCGGGTCGCGACTTTGTCGTCGCCCGCGCCAGGGTCGATCCACACGGTGCCCGTGCCGCCGGTGATCGTGTCGCTGCCGAGGCCGCCGTCGATCTCCACGAGCCCGCCGCCGAAGACCTCGATCGTGTCGTTGCCGTCGTCTCCGACGAGCCGACTGGCGATCGTTGCATGGCCGGCACCGAGTTTCACGGTGTCGTTGCCGTCGGCCCCGTCGAAGAAGAGCGGGATGCCGGTGAGATTCGTCGCATCGAGCGAGTCGTTGCCCGCGCCGCCGGCGAACAGCACCCGCTTCACGCCCGTGAAGGACTGCTCGATCGAGTCGGAATAGTCGAGGAACTTCACGTAGACGGTGTCGCCGTCGCTTCGGATCGCGAACCGCTCGGCCTTGTCCTGCGCCTTGAACGGATCCTCGTTGCTCACCCGCTTGGCGGCGTTCTCTCCGACGTGGAGCAGGAGCGTGCCGGGGAGCGGCGTGCCGTCGTCCGACTGGCTCGTGATCGTGCTAGCGTAGATCGGGGGCCCGTCGCGGCCGTCGAACTCGAGGTTGAAGAGTTCGAACCGAGCGAAATCGGCCCCTCCGGAGATGAGCCCGAACACGTCGTAGTAGTAGCGGGCGTAGATCTCGCCGCGGAGGGAGAGGTCGAACGGGTCGAGCAGGTCGCGGGCGTCGCCGTGGTCGGTGAGCAGGCCCACGAACTCCGGGAGCCGGAGTTTTCCGTCGTCATTCGGGTCGTTGAGATCCACCTCGGCCGTCACCCGCACGCCCCCCTCGACGCCCGCCTTGGCGAAGAGGACGTCGATGCCGCCGTAGAGGCCGAAATTCACGATTGCCTGGAACTCGGGCGTGTCGGGGCCGGTGCCGTCGGCGTTGGCCCGGTCCGACACGTAGAAGCCCTGGCCGATGTCGAGCACGTCGCCCGAGTCGCCGTACAGCCTGAAGCCGTAGGTATCGAAGCCGAAGGCGAGCTTCGAGTTGAGCTCGAAGCCCATCTTGAGGCCCACCTCGAAGCACACGATCCGCGCGAGCGGGACCGACTTCTCGAGCTGGTACTGCAGCTTCGGCAGCTGGAACGTGAACAGCGGCACGTCCTGGCCCATCATCAGCTTGAAGGCCGTGAGCGGGTTCTCCAGGATCGGCAGCCGGAAGCCGCCGCGGTCTGCGGCGTTCTTGATGCCCTTCTGCTTCGCCGCGCTCGCAGCACTGTCGGGGTTCGCGTCCTTGAGGGCCTTGAGGGTCTTCAGCGCCTTGTCGACGGCGTCTGGATCGCCGGAGCTGGCGAAGACGGCCTTGTTGTCGTAGCGGAACGCGCCGTACTCATACTTCCCGGTCTGCTTGTTGGCCTCCTTCGGGAACCAGAACCGGCCCAGCGGCAGCTGCACGTTGAAGCCCGGGGGCAGGTCGGCGATCATGGACACGATGTTGCTGATCGCCGCCACAGTGTCGATCACGGGCCGCACGCCCTTCGCCTTCTCGCCGCCGAACGTTTCGAGGAGGTCGATCACCCGGATGTCGGTGCCCGCGATCGACGAGAGCGGGTCGATCCGCATCGTGAGAAAGTCGATAATCGGCCGAATCTGGTCGAGGTAGGGATCGGCCTCGTCCACGATCGGCTTCACGAACTGCGTGAGGAAGCTGCCGAGGTCGAGCCGGACGTTCGAGAGCCCGATCTCCGGGAGAAGGTCGAGCTCCGTGATCTTGGCCGCGTTGGGGTCGATGCCCTTGTCGGCGCCGGTCGTGGCGCCGCCGGTGTCCTTCGAGTCCCCCGACTTCTCGATCTTCGCCCGGGCCGACTTCGTGCTCCAGTCGAGGTTCAAGTCGGCGAAGATCTTCGGCAGCGTGGCACTGTCGCCGAGCGAGAGCGTGAGCTGGAAGTTGGCGACGGCCGTGGCGACGACGTCCAGCTTGAAGATGCCCAGGCCGCCGGACCGCAGTTCGGCGAACGTGAGCCGGTTCTTGCTCGCGTCGGCGTTGATGTCGCGGACGGGATCCCAGCCGTCGGGCTGGATCACGCGGGTGCCCGTTGCCGGGGTCTTCGGCTGCTCGACGACGTAGGCCTTGGCCTTCGGCTCCGTGGGGATCGGGAAGGCGAAGCCGGCCTGGAGCAGGTTGGAGGTTCCCTCGTCGGCGTCCTTCTGGCGATTGCCGTTCGTGTCCTCGAAGGCGTTCCGCAGGGCGAACGACAGCTGGGCCGCGCGGTTGGCGGCGCCGGTGGACGACGTGGCCGGCAGCGTGACCACGAACTCCGATCCGTCGTAGAAGACGACGACCTGGAGGTCCTTCGTGAGCGGCTTGTCCACGACGGCCTCCGGCAGGAGGACGGTGGTGAACGGCTCGTAGGGCTTGAGCACGCCGCCGACGCTCACGGTCTCGACCCGCGTGAAGATGATGTCGGTCGTGCCGAGCGTGATGTCGCCCACGCGGTCGTCCACGGCCCAGCCGGTCTGCTTGTTGGTGCGGCCATCCTCGACGAACACGAACACCTGGCCGACGTTCCACTCGGTGTTGGCGTCCACGTCGAGGGCCCGCTTCCATTCGCCCGCCGTGACGGTGTAGACCCCGTTGTCCGCGGCGTCGACCTGGTTCTTCACGAGCACCCGGTCGTTGGCCCGCAGCTGGACGCCGTCCACGATCCCGATGCCGCCGAGCCGGATGTTGGCCGTGGTGGCCACCCGCACCGCCCGGTCGAGCGGCTGGTAGGCGCTGCCCGGACCCTGCCGGAGCTTGAACTCGTAGAACTTCCGCACCGGAACCGGCTGCGTTTTCTCGAGGACGGCCGTTCCCTTGGCGTCGGCGAGCTTGAGCTTGTCGGGGCCCACGGCGTCGTCGGGCACCGCCTGGAAACCCTTCTTGTTCGCGCTTGGATCGACGATGTCGATGCCGATCACGCCGCTGAACATCGTCGCCAGCTGGTTGTTGCGGTTCACGCCCTTGTCGGGGTTGTCGCGGGCCTTGGCGTCCACCTGCGGGCCTTCGCTGGCGTCGAACAGGTAGGTGTTGTCGTAGTCGGTGACGCCGGCCAAGCCGCGCCGCACCATGTCGGTGGCAGTGAGCGTGAGAAACGCGAGGCTGCCCGAGAGGCTCGCCGGCTTCATCGCCGTGACCTCGATCATGGCGCCGGTGTCGAACGAGCGATCGCCCGACTGGGCGACGTACCGCATCTCGGAATTGAGCTCGGCGGGCCGCCAGACGCCGGTGCCGTTGCCGCTGGAATCGCGGGCCTCGGCCGCGACGACCCACCACACCTGGCCCGAGGAGGTCTTCGTCGGGGGCGTGCCGTCCTGGCAGGGGTCGAGCTGCTTCGCCTCGTCCGAGCCCGGCTGCGGCACGGTGGCCGTGACGTCCACGCCCTTCTTGTCGACGGCGATGGCCCGATAGGCGGATCCCGTGCTCGGGTCGGTGACGTCGTTGCCGTTGCCGTCGACGATCTTCCAGACGCCGTTCGAGACCCACTGCGGCTTGAACTCGGCCGACTTGCCGGTGAGCGTGGCGTCGAAGCGGACCTGCGCCTCGGGGGAGTCGGGATCGAGCTTGATGTAGGCGCCGTTCGCCAGGCTGAAGCCGAAGCCGAGCTGGATGTCCCAGCCCATCTGCAGCCGCAGGCCGCCGTCGAGGCCGAGCTTGATGAGCGGCTCGAGGGCGTCGAACTGGAAGCCGAGGTCCACGCCCGTGTCGAACAGCTTCTGGCCGATGCGGACGGTGATCTCGAAGGCGTCGGCCCCGCGGACGTCGGTGGACACCTTCTTGCCGGCCTTGTCCAGGAACTCGAGCCCCACGTCGGTGGGCTTCGTGGCCCCGACCATGCCCTCGGCCGACCGCAGGCCGTTGTTCACGAGGAGGATGCCCGTCCCCTGGGGGCCGAGGAAGTCGAAGATCTGCTGCCGCATCACGTCGAGCAGCGACTCCCCCTGGCCGCGGAGCTTCTGCCGCATGTCGAGCAGCCAGCCGCGGCGGAAGCCGAACAGGCCGTTCACGGCGCCGCCGAGACTGTTGCCGATGAGCGGCAGGTCGAGCTTCGAGATGCCCGCCATCGAGTTCTCGGCGTAGCGGAGCATCGTGTCGAGCGTGTCGAGGATGATCGCCGGGTCGCGGATCGCGTCTATCAGCGTGGGGCCGGCGCCGAGCAGTTCCTTGGCGGCGGTGAGCTCGGGGGCGAAGGCCTGCAGGGCGCTCGGCAGCTGCAGTTCGCCCGCCTCGAGCGCCGTCTCCCACGCGGCTTCGTTCTTGCCACCGACCGTTCCGCCGCCGGACTGCCGCAGCTGGAGCAGCGCGGCCCGCGCCTCGTCGATCTGGGCACGGATGCGGGCGAATGCGCCGAGGTCCGGGATGCCGAGGTAGAGGCTGGCCGGCTGCTTGAGGCCGTACGTCCCCGCCTCCGAGGCGCTCGCCGCCGTGACCGTCGCCGGGGCGAACTCGTCGAAGATCGGCATCACGACCTCGACCTTGCCCGCGAAGGCGGCCGCGTAGTTGGCCACGTCGAGGGCATCGCGCTGGATGGACGTCGGCGACACGTAGAAGGGCGACGCGGCGGGCGTGCCGGTCGGGCCGGTGAGCGTGGCCACGAGCGCGCCGTTCTCGATCTTCGCCGTGCCCCCCTTCACGAAGAACCCGAGCCGGGCCGGGAACTCGAGGTTCTTGCCGTCCACGCTCACGTCGATCCGGAACGACGTGCCCTTGGCGAGCGCGGGGTCGAGCGTGGAACCTCCGGGCAGCGTGGCGGCGGCGTCGTAGCCGTAGAGAAAGGTCTGGTTCGTCGTGAGGTCGATGCCCACCGAGAGCACGCTCGTGGCGGCGAGCACGACGGTCAGCGGCGACTTGCCGTTGGCGTCGGCAAGTTCGTTGATGCCCTGCGGCATGAGCCTGCCGAGCTCCTCGTAGTAGCTCTCGAGGGCGAGGTCGAAGCCGACCTTCTTCGTGGCGCTCGTCCTGTAGGCGAGGTCGATCCGGTAGGCGTTGCGGACTTTGTCGAACGAGATTCCGAGATCCTTCGCCGGCAGGCCGAGGGCCGTCTCGATCGCCCGCTCGAGGCCCCCGATCGAGGTCACGTTCGCCGACCGCAGCGACTCGACGCGGCCCGCGTAGCCCGTGTCGAGGGCGATCAGGTCGGCCAGCGGCGCGTTCAAGAGCGGCAGCACGGTCTCGGCGTAGGCCGCGAGGTCGGCGGACAGCATGGGGAACACGCGGCCCGCGTCGCGGAGGGCCGTGGCCACGCTCGCGGCGGTGAGGCCCGCCTGGTAGCC
>JBILVW010000135.1:0-7385 GCA_044370205.1 Pirellulales bacterium
TGCCGCGGCCAGATTCCACGAGCGATTCGCCGCCACCGTCCGCCCCGTTGCGGACGATCCCCCATCCCCGGCGCCGCCTCCTCGAGCGCTTCCACTCTCGCGAGTCGCGGGGTTGGGAAAGATGTGAGCCGGAGGAAACATCGTCCGGTTAGGCAGACTTTCTTGCCGCGGGAGAAAAGGAGGCCGACAAATCGCTTTGTGAGGATCGTGCGTGAGAGCCACGACATGCTTCACGCAAAGCCGTCAGCGGCCCGAGGAAGCCTCACGGGAATCCACTGCCTCGCCTTCGACGAACGCCGCCAGCTCCACCGCCTCGGCCGCGGCGGCCTGCGATTCGGCCGCCTCGATCCGCTCGATGTCGGAGCTGAGGAGCCGCGGGTGCAGCTTGTGCACGCTCTTGAGCCGGTCGCTACGGCCGCCGAGTGGCCCCAGCCGCGGCTCGATCTCGAGGGTCACCTCGGAGGGAATGCCGCCGGCCTCTTCGATGGAGCGGTTGAGAGCCAGCCGCGGAAACGGCGGCACACCGCCTGGATGAAGCAGCGCCCGCAGCAGCACGGCCGAGTCGGCGAACTCCCGATACGCAGTGGCAGCCTCCGGTGAAGGAGCCTTGTCATGGGTCACGACATACCGCACCCGCGGACCAGCCAGTTCGACCGCATGATCCTTTTCCGTAAGTCCGCTGGCGAAGTCGGGGCCACCGGCCCAGCGGATGAGCCGGTCGTCGGAGCTGCGGGCCCACTTCGCGAGCGACACGCCGAGCCGCTCGAGCCGCACGGCCTCGACCTGCGTCTTGACGTTCCGCACCGGATCGATCACCACCAGCCGCTCGCGGGCCGGATCGTGGAGCACGATCTCCGCAAGCTCCATCCGCTCGTCTTTCTCGTCCTCGCCGGCGACGGGCAGTTCGAGAAAGTCCCAGGCGACTCCGTCGCGAAACAGCGTGAGGCTCCGGGCCGCCGGCTCGCTCGCCCCATGCGCGAAGAGTTCGGTCTCCACCCGCATCGTCCAGCCGCTATCAGCTTGTTCGGCAGCGACGACCGTTCCCAGAACCGCGACGACAAGGCCGGCGGTCACCACCGCGGCCAGCGCTCGAATCCGGATCATGCAGGGAGTCTCCGAAAGGTGGGCAGGGAGGGTAGCAAACCCGACCCCGACGCCGAAACCCCACGTCTTGGCTCAAAAAGCCGGCAGCGGCACACATCTGGGGCCTCTGCCGGGAAACGGGAAGCCCGTCGGGGGTCGCGCGCAGCCGACGGTGAATTTTGACTGCCAGAGCTGACGCACCACACCTATGGAGCACGCATTGTCAAAATCCGCCGGCGGCGAGCACGTGCCCCCGACGGGCGGCGTCTCTCGCTAAGATGGCCCGCATGAACCACTGGCTCATCAAGAGCGAACCCGACGTGTTTTCGATCCGCGACCTCGCCAAGGCGCCGCGGAAGACGACCCACTGGGAGGGCGTCCGCAACTACCAGGCCCGCAACTTCCTGCGGGCGATGCGGAAGGGCGACCGCTGCCTCTTCTACCACTCCAATGCCGCCCCCCCGGGCGTGGCCGGCGTCGTGGAGGTGGTCAGCGAAGCCTATCCCGATCCGGCCGCCTGGGATCCGAAGAGCGACTACCACGACCCGAAGGCGTCGCCCGGCAATCCAATCTGGTCGATGGTCGACGTGAAGCTCGTCGAGGCGTTCGCCCGCGAGATTCCGCTCGACGAGCTCCGGGCCACGAAGGCCCTGGCCGGCATGGAGCTGCTGCGGCGCGGCAGCCGACTCTCGGTCCATCCGGTCACCGCGGCCCAGTTCGCCACGGTGCTCAAGCTCGCAAAGACCTGAGCCCGAGGCTACGCCGCCACACGACGCGGCCGCCGATCGCTTGGGCCGTCGTCGGTCGGCAGTCGCAGACTGGCGGCGGTGTTTGGCAGGGCAGCCCGCTCCCGCGCGTAGAAATCGCGGAGCCGCTGCGTGTCGATGCCGAGCCGCCGCCGCGTCTCGCCGAGGGGCTGGTCGAGCATCTCCTCGCGCAGCAGGCGATGCAGGTCTTTCACTCCCAGCTCACGGCCCGCCTCGAGGCCGAGGTCGTAGGCGGCGAGCGTCCGCCACGAGATGCGGTAGGGGTGGGGATAGACCTGCGACACGACGAACTTGAAGAACATCCGCTCGAGCCGCGATACGGCCTTCGTGCTGCCCATCGTGAAGCCGATCACGAAGGCCTCGTCCTGGCCGAGCAGGCCGCGGCCGAGGAGCACGTGAATCATGTCGTGGTCGTGGAGGTTCACCGCGCCATGGAGCCGCAGCCAGCCCTGCGGATTCTCGAAGAGCCGCACGATCCACGGGATCGCGGTCGGTGGCGCCGCCGGCAGGGTGGCGAGCACCTCTCGCAGTGTCAGGCTGTCGTTGTCGAGGCCGGGGAACCAGTTTCGCCAGGTGGACGCACGAGTCGCGTTCGCCTTTCGCCCCTCGGCCATGTCGGGGAGTGTCATGGCTGCACCTGGGAAACTCTATGCGGCTGACGACGCAACGACTCGCCGGGCGTCTGCCGCCGCATCGCGGCAGCTGCGGGCCAATGGTCACTTGGGCGGGCATGATGCGTCGCTGTCTTTGCGTCGGCACGATTCGTGACCTAGAGTTGCATTCGAGCACCCTATGACCAAAGCAGACGCAACCGGATCCGCTGCCAGCAATTCCCGGCCCGGTCACGTCCCGTTCGCAACGCTCGGTCTCACGCCCGAACTGCTCCGCGCGGTCGCCCAGCTGGGCTTCGAGGAGACGTCTCCGATCCAGGCGGCGGCGATCCCGCTGTTGATGGCCGGGCACGACGTCGTCGGCCAGTCGGAAACCGGCTCCGGCAAGACGGCGGCCTTCTGCATCCCGGCGATCGAGCGGGTCGATCCGTCCCAGCCGCACACGCAGGTGCTGATCCTGGTGCCGACCCGCGAGCTGGCCACGCAGGTGGCCGACGAGGTGCACAAGCTCGCGGCGTTCAGGAAGGGCGTGCGGTCGGTGCCGATCTACGGCGGCGCCGCCTACGAGCGGCAGTTCGCCGAATTGAAGCGGGGCGCCCACATCGTCGTGGGCACGCCCGGGCGGCTCACCGACCACATGGCCCGCGGCACGCTCCAGCTGGCCGGCGTGAGGATCCTGATCCTCGACGAGGCCGACCGGATGCTCGACATGGGGTTCCGCGAGGACATCGAGAAGATCCTCGCCGCCGCCCCCGCCGAGCGGCAGACGGTGTTCTTCTCGGCCACGATCTCGCCACCGATCCGCCAGTTGGTGAGTGGACACTCCCGCGATGCGAAGACGGTGAAGATCGAACAGCGGGTCGTCGCCGGGCCGCCGCTGGTCGAGCAGATCTACTACGAGGTACGGCATCATGCGAAATTCGACGCCCTCGCGCGGCTGATCGACTTCTACGACGTGAAGAGCGGCGTGATCTTCTGCAACACGCAGCAGATGGTCGAGGAGCTGGCCGACCGGCTCGTGGCCCGCGGCTGCTCCGCCGAGCGGCTGCACGGCGGCATGGCCCAGGCCCAGCGGACGCGGGTGATGAACGGCTTCAAGAAGGCCGCCTTCCGGTTTCTCGTCGCCACCGACGTGGCCGCCCGCGGCATCGACGTCAACGACCTCGAGCTGGTGGTCAACTACGACCTCCCCTACGACGCCGAAGACTACGTGCACCGCATCGGCCGCACCGGGCGTGCCGGCCGCAAGGGTCGGGCGGTGACGCTCGTCTCGGGGGCGGGCATCTACAAGCTCCAGTCGATCGAGCGGTTCACGAAGACGCGGATCCGCCGCGAGCACGTGCCCACGGTGGCGGCAGTGGAGAGCAGGCGGTCCGACGCCCTCTTCGAAACGATCCGCGGCCGGCTCGAAGCGGGTGAGTTCCCGCGGGAAACGCTCCTCGTCGAACGGCTGCTCGAGCAGGGCTACACGCCCACGGAAGTGGCCGCGGCGATCCTCAACCACTTCGCGCCTCCGCCGGCGGCGACCGACGGTCCCGACGACGTGGCCGCGCCGCCGCCCGACCGCCCCCGCGGCGGGCCGAATCATCGCAAGCCTCCGCACCATAAGCCGGCGCGGTTCGAGCGGCGGCCGGGCGGCAAGCCGCCGGGTGGCCCACGGAAGTTCGGTCCCCGCGGCGGACCGCACAAACGCGGGTAGGACCACAAGCCCCGCGTGGCAACGCGGAGGTCGGGCTCACCGCCGCTGCATGGCGGGCGCCCCGTCGATCGAGTCGACGGCATCGACCACGAAGTCGGTGAGCTGATCGATTTGCATCTGCATCACGTCGATGGGTGACCGGCGGAACGAGGGGTCGGACCACAGGTCGAGCCGTAGCCGGGCGATCTCGCACTGCACCTCGAGTTGCTGCAGCTTGTTGTCGGAGACGGCGGCGGGGTTCCTGGCCCGCACGGCCCGGGCCGCCTCCAGATCCTCGGTGGCGATCCGCACCCTCACGCGGGCGGCCGCCTCCTGCTCATCCACCGCGTTGCCGTGCGGGAGTCGGCTGGTCGCGTCGAGCTGTTCGCGGAGGAGTGCGACGCGGTTATGGAGCCGCCGCATGTCGGTCTGCGTGAGGAGACCCGGAATCTGGCGATTCAGGTCCTCGGCATGTGCCACCTTCAATTCCGCCAACCGGAGCCGGGCCGCGGCATACCGCTCATGAACCGCCGCGTCCGGCGGAGCGGATGGCGTGGGCTCGGCCGCCACGGGCGGCTCCGCCTGCGCCAGCAGCAGGCACAGGCAGCCGGCGACCATTGCGGCCAGCACCATCGCTCTCATCGTTTGCCAATCGACCGCACGCAAAGAAAGGAGTTTCATGAAAAACTCTACGCGCCAGACGCCTTGCGAGGCCAGTGACGGCGTTCGCTGTGCTGATCAGGTGCGACCAGGTCGGCACGTCATGTCCAGCCCGTTGCGGAGCAACGGGCCTAGTTTCAGGAGGGCGAGGGGCGAGCCAGATGCGGCTTCAATACACCCCGATCGTGGCCCAGCCATCGGTCTGGCGATTCAGGTTGAAGATCATCGCCGAGTGGGCGATGCAGATGCCGGGCAGCACGTCGGCCAGGGCATGCCCGCCACGGATCACCGACTGTCCACACACCCACACCTCCACGCCGTTGGCCAGCAGCTGCTCGACGAGCTCGCGATTCGGGTTCGCGCCCCCGGCCGTCGTCTTGGCGTGGGCTGCGTCGGTGAGCGCCGCCGCGGTGGCGTTGAAGTGCAGGATCACCGCGATCTTCGGGCGATCGGCCGTCATCTGCTCCAGTTCGTAGATGTTCACCAGCCGGGCAGCGCTTTCGAGGCCGCGATTCGGCTTGCCCGCGGGGGCCGCCGCCGTGGTGTCGAACACCACCCGGCCGTCTGCCCGTGGCCGCTCCTCGGCCGTCGGCAGGGCCACGACGGATCCGTACTTCTCGATCTTCGGAAACTGGAGCGCCGGCGGGGCCGCAGGCTCCGCGGCGAAGCACGACACGGCCGACACGGCCGCGACCAGCAGGGCGAGGGTGGTACGAGTCGATGCATGAATGCGCAGGCTCATGAAAGGCTCCTTTGCGTCATGGGGAATGAACTCGGGCTCAGGTGCCCGACAGGGTCTTGAAGATGATGAACGTGGCGACGAGGACGATCGCCACGGCGAACACGCGGGCCAGCGTCGGACCGGTGAGGCGGCGGCCGATCCACGAGCCGACGAAGAGGGCGGGCACGCTGCCACCCACGAAACTGCCGGCGATGTCGAGCGGGACCGTGCGTCCGGCTACCGCCTGGGATGTGACGGCAGCCGCACCCACGAGCGTCATCACGAACAGCGACGTGCCCACCGCCTGCGGCACGTTCATCGTGGCGAAGGCGACGAGCGCCGGTACGATCAGAAACCCACCCCCTACGCCGAACAGTCCGGACAGGAGGCCGACGACGATCCCCACAAGCGTGAGGAGCACGAAGCATCGCGTCGTCATCCGCAACTGCCCGCGCTCGTCGCGGCTGCAGGTGTGTTCGTCGCCAGCGGCGAACACGGTCGCAGGTATACGTTCCCCCGTGTCCGCCGCCTTCCGCCACATGCGAGCCGCGATCAGGAGCATCAGTCCCGCGAATGCAGCCATGAGCGTCTGCGGCGGCACCTTGCCGCCGAGCCAACTGCCCACCGGCGTTGTGAGCATGCCGGCCACGGCAAACAGCAGGCCGGTGCGAATCTCCACCTGCCCCAGCCGCCAGCGCTCGATCGCGCCAACGAGCGCCGTCGCCGCCACCGTGACCAGCGAGATGCTCACGGCCGTCCGCGGATCGACGCCGATCCAGTAGACGAGGAGCGGCACCGCGAAGATCGCACCGCCGCCGCCGGTGATGCCGAGCGACAGCCCGACAATCGCCCCTGCGGCCACCGACGCCACCGCGGCCCATGCGGGGGGAGTCGTGGCCGCGACGGCGTCGATGACGCAGAGCAGGGAGACGTTCATGCAGGCAGCTTCGCCGCGAGCCAGGCCTTGTAGCCGCCCACCATGTCGTGCACGTGGGGGCGGCCCAGTTTCTGGAGCAGACTTGCGGCGATCGCGGAGCGGTAGCCTCCCTCGCAGTGCACGGCCACGGGCTTTCCCGAGGGAATCTCGCCGATCCGCTCGTCGAGATGTGTCAGCGGGATGTTCAGGGAGCCCGCGATGTGTCCCCCCGCATGCTCCGCCGCGCTCCGCACGTCGACCACGATCGGCGCCGCACCGGCGTCGGGCCGCTTGCCCGCGAGCCATTCCGCGAGGGCCGGCGCCGTGATTCGCTCCGTCCTCTCGACGAGATCGTCGCGGGTGGCCAGGGCGTTCATGCCACCGGCGAGGTAGCCGGCAACGTTGTCGAAGCCGATCCGGCCGAGCCGCATCACGGCCTCTTCCTCGCCGCCCTCCTCGGCGATCACGACGATCGGCTTATCGTGCGAGAGCATCGAGCCGGCCCACGTCGCGTACTTGCCGTTCAAGGCGATGTTGAGGGAGCCCCTGAGGTGCCCCCCCTCGAAGTCGATGCCGTCGCGAACGTCGAGCAGCTGGGCTCCCGACTTTGCCGCCGCGAGCACCTCGTCGAGCGACAAGGGCTTGAGTGTCTGTTCCATCGCCGCGCCGAGCGATGCCCGCTCCTTGCGGTTCAGGATCGCATCGTGCACGAAGTAGTCTGGCGCCTCCGGCTGATCGGCCGTGACGATCGCCTTGAACGCCTCCCGGCTCATCGGCTGGAGCGCGTAGTTGAACTTCTTCTGTTCGCCGATCGTGGAGACCGTCTCCTTCGACAGGCTCTTGCCGCACATGCTGCCCGCCCCGTGGGCCGGATAGACGAGCGTGGCGTCGGGCAGCTTCACGAGCTTGTTCGTGATGCTGTCGTAGAGCATGTCGGCGAGCTCGTCGG
>JBILVW010000137.1:0-7273 GCA_044370205.1 Pirellulales bacterium
CCGACATCCTCGGCGACCTGTACTACCGCACCCTCGGCTATCTCGACGGTGACGGTCCCTCCGCGGGCGCCGACCGCACGCGGAAGGGGCTGGCCGCCCTGCTCGCCGACCGTCCGGCGGATGATCCGGTCGTGGTTCTCTCCCGCCGGCTGCCGGCCTCGTATCTCCGTGACACTCCCGCCGAGCGGATCGTCGAGGAGCTCGGGCGGCTGGCCCGCCTGCCGGCCGACGGCATCTTCGCCTTCGCCCGCTGGCAGCCCGAGACATCGACCGTCCGCATCACTGTGGGCACCCGTGAGGGGGTGGCTCCGGGCGTGTTTCACCGTGTGACCGGCGCGGTGACGAGTCAGCGGCTGGAGATCCTCGCCGCCGACATCAACACGCTCGACGAGGGGCTCGTGATCGACCACTTCATCGTGCACGACCCCGACTTCGCCGGCGAACCCCCCGCGGAGCGGCTCACGGAGATCGCGGATGCGATTCGCGCCGCGCTCAAGGCCGATCGCGCTCCCGAGTTCACCCGCCGCTGGAATCCTTTCGCCCCGCAGACGAAGCCGGCCGTGGCCCAGCCGCCGCGGGTGCTCTTCGACAACGAGAGCTCGAAGCAGGCCACGATCCTCGAGGTCTTCGCCACCGACGCGCCGGGGCTGCTCTATGCCGTGGCGAAGGCGATCTTCGAGGCGGAGCTGTCGGTGAAGGCGGCCCGGATTGGCACCTATCTCGACCAGGTGGTCGATGCCTTTCACGTGACCGACCGGGCCGGCCGCAAGGTCACCGATCCGGCCCGGCTGGCTGCGATCCGCAAGGGTATCGAGGCCGTCGTCACCGCCGCCGCGACGTGACGCGGGCGAGGATCCGGCGGCCCGCTTCCGGAAACCACTCGATGAGTCCCGCAAGCAGCCGGGCCGAGCCGGGCACCACGAGCTCGCTGCGCCGCGCGGCGCAGGCGTCGAGCACCCGGGCTGCAAGACGGTCGGGATCGAGCTGCTTCAGACTCGTGGTGCCGCCGGGAGCGGTGGCCTCCGCGGGCAGGCCGGCCCGCGCGGCTTCCTCGGCATAGCGATTGGCTGCACGGTCGGCGGCAGGGTCGTCGGCGGCGCGGCGGATCGGGCCTGGTGACACGAGCAGCACGTGGCCGCCCCGCGGCGCGAGTTCCACCCGCACCGCGTCGGCGTAGGCCGCGAGGGCCGACTTGGCCACCGAATACGGCCCCATGAATGGGAGCACGAACTTACCGGCGAGGCTGCCGATGAACACGACGTGGCCGCGGGCCGTCGCGACGTCGTCGGCTGCGGCCTGCACGAGTTCGACCGCAGAAAAAAGATTGGCGTCGAGATACTGCTGCAAGTCGCCGCGGCTCGTGCCGAGCATCGTCGCCCGGCCCGAGCGGCCCACGCAGCAGAAGAGGTCGTCCACGCCGCCGAGGATCCGCAGGCATTCGCCCACGACCCGGCCCCCTTCGCCGGGCCGGTCGAGATCAGCCGTGAGGCCGCGGAGGCTCACGCCATGCCGCTCGCCATATTCGAGGGCCTTTCGCACGCCCTCGCCGGAGCGACCCACGACGAGCACGCGGCCGCCGGAGGCGGCCAGATGCCGGGCGAGCACGAGGCCGAAGCCGGCCGTGCCTCCCGCCACGATCACTCGTCTGTCACGCCACATTGTCCCTGCTCCCATCCAAGCCCCGAGGCGCAAGCCGGGGGATACGACCGTTCTCATCCAAGCCCCTAGGCGCAAGCCGGGGGATACGACCGTTCTCATCCAAGCCCCTAGGCGCAAGCCGGGGGATCTGTGGCTCCTGTCGTCGCACTATGCCGGCGGATTGTAATCTGACGGCCCCGCCCTGCCCTCCTCGGAGACCCGCCATGTCCGCCGCTCCGTCCGTCGTGCGTACGAAGATCGTGGCCACCGTCGGCCCCGCCTGCCGCGAGGAGCCCGCGCTCCGCGGCCTCGTCGATGCCGGCGTGGACGTCTTTCGGCTCAACATGGCCCACGGCTCGGTCGAGCAGCATCAGGAGACGCTCGACCGGGTGCGGCGGGTGGCCGAGGCCGCCGGCCGGGCGATCGGCGTGCTCGTCGATCTCGCCGGCCCGAAGATCCGACTCGGCGAACTGCCCGGCGGCGCTGTGGAGTGCGTCGAAGGGGCCACGTTCCGCTTCGTCCGCGGCAGCGAGGCCCGGGCTCCCGACGAATTCACGGTCACCTACGAGCGGCTCATCGACGAACTCTCCGTCGGCGATTCCGTGATGCTCGCCGACGGCACCATCAGCCTCGTCGTCGAGGAGCGCAATGCCGACCAGGCCCGCTGCCGCGTCGTGCAGGGGGGCCTCGTCCGCAGCCGCCAGGGCGTGAACCTCCCCGGCGTGAAGCTCTCGGTGGCCGCGATGAGCACCGCCGACTGGCAGCATGCCGAGTGGGCCGCGGCCGCGGGGGCCGATTTCGTGAGCCTGTCGTTCGTACGGAGCGCCGTCGAAGTCAAGCTGCTCAAGGAACTGCTTCGCACCCGCGGCTCGAAGGCCCGGGTCGTCGCCAAGATCGAGAAGCGGGAGGCGATCGACGGCCTCGACTCGATCGTCGATGCAGCCGACGTGGTGATGGTGGCCCGCGGCGACCTCGGCGTGGAGATCGACGTGGCCGGCATGCCGATGGTGCAGAAGCAGATCATCCGCACCTGCCAGCGGTTTCAGAAGCCCGTGATCGTGGCCACGCAGATGCTCGACAGCATGCAGCATTCACGGCGGCCGACCCGGGCCGAGACCACCGACGTTGCCAACGCGATCCTCGATGGCGCCGACGCCTGCATGCTCTCGGGCGAGACGGCGATCGGCGAGCACCCGCGGCTGGCCGTGGAGATGATGCGGCGGATCGCCAGCGCCACCGAGGAGCTCTACCTCGAAGACCGCTGGCAGTATGTGGCCGGGCGGTTCGGCCGCGACAAGTCGGGCCAGGCCGTGGCCGCGGCGGAGTTTCCGCCGCCGCCGGAGGTGCTCGTGGACGGCCTCCATCCGATCACACAGGCGGTGGTCGATGGGGCCAGCAGGATCGCCGCCCAACTCGATGCCAAGCTTGTCGTCGTCGCCAGCAAGAGCGGCCTCACGGCGATCGCCCGCTCGAAGCGCCGCGGGGCGGTGCCCACCGTGGGCATGAGCGACGATCCCGCCACGCTGCGGCAGATGGCCCTCTACTGGGGCGTCACGCCGCTGGCCGCGGCCGAGGGGGCCGACATCGAGCGGATGCTCGAGCACGTCAGCGCCTGGGGGCTGCGGGAGGGGCGGCTCAAGCGTGGCGACCGGATTTTGCTGGTGGCGGGTATCGGATTTGGAACGGGAGGGCACAATATGGCCTTGGTTCATGAAGTGTGAGACGAAGGAGATGGAATGAAGAAGCGGTGCGTGCTGGCGTATTCGGGTGGGCTCGACACGTCGGTGATTCTTGGGTGGCTGATCGAGCAGGGGTATGACGTGATCGCGGTCTACGTCGACCTCGGGCAGCCGTGCGAGGATCGCGAGGCGATCATGAAGAAGGCCAGGGACTGCGGCGCGATCAAGGCGCTGCTCGTGGACGTTCGAGAAGAACTGTGCCGCGACTTCGCCTTCCCCACGCTGCAGTGGCAGGCCCGGTACGAGGGCACGTATCTGCTCGGCACGTCGATCGCCCGGCCGCTCATCAGCAAGATCTGCGTCGAGATCGCCCACCGCGAAGGGGCGACGGTCTACGCCCACGGGGCCACCGGCAAGGGCAACGACCAGTGCCGCTTCCAGTTGGCCGCTGAGGCCCTCGATCCGGCGATCACCGTGCTCGCCCCGTGGCGGATCGCGGCCTTCCGCGAGCGGTTCCCCGGCCGCCAGGAACTGATCGAGTTCTGCGAGCAGAAGAACATCCCGGTGAAGGCCTCGAAGGGCAAGCCCTACAGCTCCGACGAGAACTGCCTCCACACGAGCTACGAGGCGGGCCTGCTCGAGGAGCTCACCACTGACGGCCTCTCGCTCGTGGAATTCGGCATGACCGTCTCGCCGCAGCAGGCCCCCGACAAGGCCGAGACGGTGAAGATCGAGTTCGAGCACGGCGTGCCCGTGCGGGTGAACGGCAAGACGCTCGCCTCCCACGAGATCGTGCTCACGCTCAACGAGATCGGTGGCCGCAACGGCATCGGCCGCACCGACATCGTGGAGAACAGGCTCGTCGGCATGAAGAGCCGCGGCGTCTACGAGGCGCCGGGCATGACGCTGCTCTACGAGGCCCACCGGCTCGTCGAGCAGATGACGCTCGATCGCGACCTCGTGCACCTCCGCGACCGGCTCTCGCCGGAGGTCGCCGAGATGGTGTATTACGGCTTCTGGTACTGCGCGAAGATGGACGCCCTGCTGGCCTTCATTCGCGAGACGCAGAAGCCGGTCACCGGCACCGTGGAGCTCGACCTCTACAAGGGCAACATGCTGGTGAAGAGCCGCACGAGCCCGCAGAGCCTCTACGACGCGGCGATCGCGTCGATGGAGGGGGGCGGCTCCTCCTACGACCAGACCGATGCCGAAGGCTTCCTGCGGATTCTCGGCCTGCCGCTGCGGGTGCAGGGGCAGGTGCGGCCGCGTCGCTAGCGGCCTGCGTCGGGGCTGCCCGTGCCCTGTCGCCGGACGTGCGCTACAGGCATCCTGCCCTTCGCTCACTCGATGCTGACTGCGCTTCGCCATCCATGGCTCCGCTTGTCAGCAACGCCGGCGACAGGGCATCGGGCAGCCCCTCACGTCGGGCGTTAACATCGCAGTTCGATCAGAAAGAGTTCGCGGCTGAATGAACCTGTCTCTGGCTCGCGTGCACCTGCGGAGCGATCGCCGGCGGCCGGCGTCGTGGCTGGCGGTGGCGTTGGCTGCGGCAGGCACGGCGTGGGCCATGGCCTGGCTGCCGGCGGAGCCGGGCGTGCGGGTCGCGGCGGCGATCGCGGCTGGCGCACTGGCTGCGGTGATCGCGATCGGCGATCCGCCGCGGGGCCTGTATGGGCCGGTCAGCGGCTGGGCGTGGCTGAGGGTCGCGTGGCCGCTCGTCGCCGTGATCGTGGTGGGGCTCGCCTGCTGCCGTGGCGTCGAGTCGCTTGCGGTGTGTGCGATTGCTTGTGTTTCGATCGTGGCGACGGCCTGGGGCATGGTCGCGGCCGTCCGCGGTGGGGCGATGCCGGGTGATGCCGTGAGCGTCTCGCTTGCGTGTGCGGGCGTGGCCGCGGCTGCGAGCCTGTTCGCGTGTGAACTCGGCGGGGGCGAGTTCGTCGCCATCGGCGCTGCCGGCGCGGCGTGGCTCGCGGCACACACCGCGTGGTGGGCCTGGGAAACCCGCCGGAACGAGCCCGCGATGTCGCTGTCGCCGGCCGGGCCCGCCGGTTTGCTGCCGTGTGGCCCGGAGGGCCGGCTGCTTTTCGGGATCGCGATGCTCACGGCGCTCGCAGGCATGGTGGGCTGGCTGTTTCTCGCCCCCGAGTCGGCCGGCTGGTATCGGCTGCTCGCGGCGGCCTGGTTCGTCGTCGGCGCGGTGCCGCAGGCCACACTCGCGGCAGGCGCGGCCGATGATGGGCCGCGCCGGCGCCTGCTGGCGACGCGGCCGGGGCCGCGAGTGGGCGCGAGGCCCTCGCTACGGGCAGCCCTGCTTCACGCCGACGCGTGGCGGCCGGCGGCGGCCTGGGCGGCCGTGCTCGGCTGGCCGTTGCTCGTGGCCGCTGTTCTCGCCCCCACCGCGGCCGAGAGGGGCGATCGGGTCGCCACGATGGGTGGGCTCGCGGTCGCCGTCGGGGGCCTCACGGCCGTCACCGCGGCGTTGCGGCTGGCCGGTGCCACGCGGGAAACGGCCCTGGCGGTGGCCATGATCCTCGCGGCAGGCGTCGCGTTGGCGGTTGGGACGCACATTATCCCCCTGCTTGCGCATGGGGGCTTCTATTGATCCGATCCTTCCCATCCAAGCCCCCAGGCGCAAGCCGGGGGATCGCCGTCTCATAAAAGCCCCCAGGCGCAAGCCGGGGGATCGCCGTCTCATAAAAGCCCCCAGGCGCAAGCCGGGGGATCGCGGTGTGTTCAGGAATGATGTTGCGTAAATCCGGGCATTCCTGCGAGACTTCAAGCTCTTGGCAGGGTTCGCCATTCGTTCGAGGAGTCGTGTCGTGCAAGGAAGTGCATCCGCCCGGTCGGGCCGTCGGTATCGAGTGCTCGTCGGGGCGTGCGTCGCATGGGCATCGGTCTGCGGGTGGAGCCTCGCCTTCGGGGCCGGTTTTCAGCCGAGCGAAACCGTGTTTCCCGACACCACCCGGGCGTGGCTGAGCATCCCGAATCCCCGCGGCCTCCACGAGCGGTTTGACCGGTCGAACTACGGCCAACTCGTCGCCGACCCGGCCATGAAGCCCTTCGTCGACGGCCTCAAGGAACAGATGTCGAAGAACGGCCGTCAGCGGCTCGAAAAGCTGGGCCTCACGCTCGAGGATTTCGAGGGCATCCCGGGGGGCGAACTGGCCGTGGCGGCGATCGAATCGCAGCCTGGCAAGCTGTCGACCGTGCTGATCGTCGATACGACCGGCCACGAGGCGGAGGCGAAGGCACTCGTCGAGAAGATCACCTCGCGGCTCGTCGAGCGGAAGGCCACGGTGCTGCCGATCAACGGCGCACCGCCGCAACTCACCGCCTACCAGATTCCCGACGACACGCAGGACGATCGCGTGCCGAAGAACCGCCGCGTGGCCTTCGCTTTGGCGCCGCAGGCGCTCGTCGTCGGCGACGATGCGCTGCAGGTGGGCCAGGCCTTCGCCGTGCTCGGCCAGGGCCGCAAGGACAGCCTCGCCTCGACTGCGGCCTTCGCCGCCGTGTCTCAGCCCTGCCAAAAGGCCATTCCCGCCGCGTCTTCTCCCGTCCGCTGGTATGTCGATCCGCTCGCGTTCGCGAAGGCCTACCAGGCCTCGAATCCTTCCAAGGAGAAGCGGAAGGGCCCCGACTACGTGGCCATCCTCGGCCGTCAGGGCTTCGACGCCGTGAAGGGGGCCGGTGGCGTGATCGCCTTCGGTGAGGGGCCGCATGCCCTCCGGCACCACACGATGATCTTCGCCCCTTCCCTTCCCGGCCGCGAGCCGCAGGCGGCCGACTCCTACGACCTCGCCGCGCGGATGCTGCGGTTTCCGAATGCCGAGGGCGTCGCTCCGGCGGCCTGGGTGCCGCGGGACGTGACCGGCTGGTCGGTCCTGCAGTGGGACATGAAGACGGCCTTCGCCTCGGCCGAGTCGCTCGTGGACGACGTCGTGGGGGAGAAGGGC
>JBILVW010000138.1:0-7225 GCA_044370205.1 Pirellulales bacterium
AGCCGAGGATGCCGATGCCCGCGGCCTTGGCGAACTCGAACACCTTGCGATTGGCCGCCGCGTCCTTCCCGAAGCCGTTCACGCCGTGGGCCGAGATCGTGAGGCCGAGGTCGGCCACCTGCTTCTTGATGTCGGTGATCTGCTCCGCCGACGCATTGATCGGAAACATGCCCGGGTAGAACTCCACCGCCTCGAACCCGAGCTCCTTGGCATGCTTGAGCGCCTCGGCCACGGGATACCCGCGGAGCGAGTAGAGCTGAATGCCGAGCGTGAAGGGGCGGGATGCGGCGGCGGTGGCCGGCAGCTGCCGCAGGAGCGATCCGCAGGCGGCGAGCCCGCAGGCGTTGAGGAGCGTGCGGCGGGTGAGGGTGGGCATTCGTGGTGCTCCGTGGAAGGCGACGGGATAATGCGGATTGTTACCATACCACCGTCAGGCAGTGATTCCCACGTTTTCCGAGGCCCGCGACATCATGACCGCTCCGACTCCGCAATCGATCCGCCGCCTCGCCGACGGGGCCGTCGAGCTCGTCTGGAGCGATGGGCTCACGAGCGTGTACCCGCCCCGCCTGCTCCGCGACGCCTGCCCCTGCGCGACCTGCCGCGAGAAGCGAGTCGAGCCTGTGAAGCCGCAGCTGCTACCGGTGCTCACGCCGCAGGAGGTCGCCCCGCTGGCGATCGCCGGCATGAAGCCGGTGGGGCAGTACGCCTACTCGATCGAGTTTTCCGACGGCCATTCGAGCGGCATCTACACGCTCGAGTATCTCCGCGAACTGGGCGTGTGAGGGTTCGTTTTCCCGAGTTGGTAGAAGGTTCGGGGCTGCCCACTGCCCTGTCGCCGGACGTTCGCTGCGGACATCCTGTCCTGCGCTCACTGCATGTCCGCTTCGCTTCGGCATCCATGCCTTCGCTCGCTCCCATAGCCCGGCGACAGGGCAATGGGCAGTCCCGACCGGCGGCGCGGTGTCAGCCGGCGAGGCCGCAGGCGGCGGCGCTGAGGACGGCCGCGATCCGCACGGCGTCGTGGCAGGCGTCTTCGCTCACGCCGAGATGGACGAGGCTCGCCTCGTGGTTCTTGATGCAGAGCTCGCAGCCCGCGAGGGCCGCGCAGGCGAGGCTCATCAGCTCGAAGTCGAGCTTGCTCGTGGCCGGCTGGGCCATCCGGCTCATCCGCAGCCGCGGCGGGCGGGCCTCGTAGCTCTCCTTGCCGAGCATGTGGCGAAACCGGTAGTAGACGGTGTTCATCGACATCAGCCCGGCCGCGGCGACGGCGTCGGAGATCACCGACCCGGCCGCGTCGCCCAGGCCCGCGCGGATGTCGGATTCCAGGGCGTCGGCAAGCGGCTTGCATTTCAGAAAGCGGGCCGCGGAGAGGGCCACGCCAAGGGCCTGGGCCGGCTGGAGGTTCTCCCCGGCGAGGACGCTCGAGAGGTTGAGCCGCGTGTCCTTGAATTCGTCGGCGAGTGAGTCGCGGCAGGCGTCGAGGGCGGGGGTGGCGATCGACATGGTGCGAGTTCTCCGAGGACACGGGGGGGAAACGCGACGGATGCCGCGCGACGCGGCCGAATTGTAGCGGCTCGTTGCCGGGCGAAGGGGTCGGATGCTACCTTCGGGAAATTTGTTTTTTCCCGTCCCACGAAGCCATCCATGCCCCGTCGCGACGACCTCCACACCATTCTCCTCATCGGGTCCGGCCCCATCGTCATCGGCCAGGCCTGCGAGTTCGACTATTCCGGCACTCAGGCCTGCAAGGCCCTCCGCGAGGACGGCTACCGAGTGGTGCTCGTGAATTCGAACCCCGCCACGATCATGACCGACCCGGGCACGGCCGACCGCACCTATATCGAGCCGCTCACCTGGGAGATGCTCGAGAAGGTGATCGAGGTCGAGAAGCCCGATGCCGTGCTCCCCACGCTCGGCGGCCAGACGGCCCTCAATCTCGCGATGGAGCTCGACCGCCGCGGCATCCTCGCCAAGCACGGCGTGGAGATGATCGGGGCGAAGGCCACGGCCATCAAGCGGGGCGAAGACCGCGAGATCTTCAAGCAGACGATGCACAAGATCGGCCTCGAGACCTGTCGCGGCCGGATCGTGAAGAGCCTGGCCGAGGCCCGGGAGGTGCTCGCCGAGATCGGCCTGCCGGCCGTCATTCGCCCCAGCTTCACGCTCGGCGGCTCGGGCTCGGGCATCGCTTGGAACCGCGAGGAGTTCGACACGAAGGTGCAACGCGGCCTCGATCTCTCCCCCGTGGGCGAGGTGCTGGTCGAGGAGTCGATCCTCGGCTGGAAGGAATACGAGATGGAGGTGATGCGCGACGCCGACGACAACGCCGTCGTGATCTGTTCCATCGAGAACTTCGACCCCTGCGGCGTGCATACCGGCGACTCGATCACCGTCGCCCCGGCGATGACGCTGACCGACAAGCAGTATCAGCGGATGCGGGACGCCAGCTTCGCCGTGATCCGGGCGATCGGCGTCGAAACGGGGGGCTCGAACATCCAGTTCGCCGTCCATCCCGAGACGGGCCGGATGATCGTCATCGAGATGAATCCCCGCGTGAGCCGGTCGTCGGCCCTCGCCAGCAAGGCGACGGGCTTTCCGATCGCGAAGATCGCCGCGAAGCTTGCCGTCGGCTGGCGTCTCCACGAACTGCCCAACGACATCACGCGGAAGACGAAGGCCTGCTTCGAGCCCTCGATCGACTACGTCGTGGTGAAGGTGCCCCGGTTCGCCTTCGAGAAGTTCCCGGAGGCCGACAGCCGGCTCACCACGCAGATGAAAAGCGTGGGCGAGACGATGGCCATCGGCCGCACGTTCAAGGAGGCGTTTCAGAAGGCGCTCCGCGGCCTGGAAGTGGGTGCCTTCGGCTTCGGCTCCGACGGCAAGGATCTGTGGGGCACCGCAGCGGAGCCATCGCTCGACGAGATCAAGGCCCGGATCGCCACGCCCGATCCCGACCGCGTCTGGCACCTCCGCTACGCCTTCAAGGCGGGCATGACCGTGAACGAGGTGTTCGAGGCGACGGCGATCGACCGCTGGTTCCTCGACCAGCTGCAGCAGATCGTCGAGATCGAGAGCCTCGTTCGCACGGTGGGTTCGCTCGCCGCGATCGACGACGGCACGCTGCGGATGGCGAAGCAGGCCGGATTTTCCGACCGCCAGCTGGCCGTGATGCTCGGCTCCTCGGAGTTCGAGGTGCGGGCCGAGCGGAAGCGGCGGGGAATCGTCGCGACCTACAAGTCGGTCGATACGTGTGCCGCGGAGTTCGAGGCCCAGACGCCCTACTACTACTCGACCTGGGAAGACGAGGACGAGACGCGCCCCAAGGAGCCCGGCAGGAAGCGGGTGATGATCCTCGGCGGCGGCCCCAATCGGATCGGCCAGGGGATCGAGTTCGACTACTGCTGCTGCCATGCGAGCTTCGCGCTCCGCGAACTCGGCATCGAGAGCGTGATGGTCAATTCGAATCCGGAGACGGTGAGCACCGACTACGACACGAGCGACATGCTCTTCTTCGAGCCGCTCACCTGCGAGGACGTGCTCAACATCGCCGATCGCATCCAGCCCGACGGCGTGATCGTGCAGCTCGGCGGCCAGACGCCGCTCAATTTGGCCAGAGCCCTGCATGCCGCGGGCCTGCCGATCATCGGCACGACGGTGGACACGATCGAGATGGCCGAGGACCGGGAGAAGTTTCGCGACCTGCTCGACCGGCTCGGCCTCAAGCAGCCCGACAGCGGAATCGCGCGGACGCTCGAGCAGGCCCGCCGCGAGGTGACCCGGATCGGCTACCCGAGCCTCGTGCGGCCGAGCTTCGTGCTCGGCGGGCGGGCGATGGAGATCTGCTACGACCAGCCGCAGTTCGAGCGGTACGTGGCCGAGGCCTTCGTCGTCGCCCAGGGGCAGCCCGTGCTCATCGACCGGTTTCTCGAGGACGCGATCGAGGTGGACGTCGATTGCATCAGTGACGGGAAGGACGTGATCGTCGCGGGCGTGATGGAGCACATCGAGGAGGCGGGTGTGCACTCCGGCGACTCAGCCTGCTGCATTCCGCCGCACAGCCTCTCGCCCGAGATGATCGCCGAGATCAAGCAGGCGGCGACCGGCCTGGCCCGGAGTCTGGGCGTGGTGGGGCTCATGAACGTGCAGTTCGCCGTGAAGAAAGAGGCGAACGCCGACGGTGAGACGAAGCCCGCGCTCTACGTGATCGAGGTCAATCCGCGTGCCAGCCGCACGGTGCCGTTCGTCGCGAAGGCCACGGGGCTGCCGGTGGCGAAGGTGGCCGTGAAGGTGATGGCGGGGACGAGCCTGGCGGCGCAGGGGATCGAGTCGGATCCGGTGCCGGCCCACGTGAGCGTGAAGGAGAGCGTGTTCCCGTTCGTGAAGTTCGCGGGCGTCGATATCGCGCTCGGGCCCGAGATGCGGAGCACGGGCGAGGTGATGGGCGTGAGCGACACCTTCGCCATCGCCTTCGCCAAGAGCCAGATTGCGGCCGGGATCCTCTTGCCCGAGAAGGGGCGGATCTTCATCTCGGTGGCGAGCCCGCAGGCCAAGCACTACATGGTGAACGTGGCCCGGCGGCTGATCGCGCTCGGCTTTGAACTGCTCGCCACGGCCGGCACGGCCCGCGAGCTGGCGGCGGCCGGGATTCCGGTGGAAGCGGTGAAGAAGCTCCAGGAGGGGCATCCGAACCTGATCGACCATCTCATCGACGGCCGGGTGCAGCTGATCTTCAATACACCACGGGGCAAGGGCGCGCGGACGGACGAGGGGCGGATCCGGGCCGCGAGCGTGCTCTACGGTGTGCCCTGCATCACGACGCTGCCGGCGGCCGAGGCCTGCGTGCGGGCGATGGAAGGGCTGCGAACCGACGTGCTCACCGTCGAGCCGATCCAGGACCGATTTCCGGAGACGGGCGTGGCGTCTGCGGCGGCGACCGGCGGCTGAGCAAGGCCGCTCACCCGGTGAATAGCTTCTGGCGGGCCGCCTGCGTGATGGCGACCACCGCGGGGTGCTTGATCTTCTTCTCCACGGAGATCGCGTAGAAGCGTTCCCGCAGTTTCGGCTCGCGGCCCACCACCGCGACGCCGTACATGCGCTTCACGTCGGCCTCCACGGCCGTCGGGGCCGCGAAGATGCCGTCGCCGAATCCGCCGAAGGCCTTGAGCAGCCCGCTGTCGGCGAACTCCCCGCGAATCCGCGGATGGATGCCCTGGGCATCGAACCACTGCTCCAATGACCGGCGAAGTGTCGTGTTGCCGTAGGGAAGGAGCAGTGGGGCTCCGGTGAGCGAGTGGGGAAAGCCGCGGCGATGGCGGCGGGCGAGCGCGGCGGTGGCGAAGAAGGTGACGCCACAGTCGCCGAGCAGGTGGTTGAAGGCCTTCATGCCGAGCCGCGGATTCGCCGGAAAGTCGCTCACGACGAGGTCGAGCTCATGCAGGGCGAGCTCGGCGAGGAGACGGTCGGGTGAGCCGTCGACGCAGGTGATGCGAATCTCCTCTCCCACCGCGAAGGCCGGGGCGAGGAGCCGGTGCACGAGCACCTTCGGCAGCGTGTCGGCCACGCCCACCGCGAACCGTAGGGCCTGGCCCCGCGGGCGGTCGTGGACCGCATCCTGCAGGTCGCGGCCCAAAGCGAAGATCTCGTCGGCGTAGCGGTAGACGAGCCGGCCGGTGTCGGTGAGCGCGAGACCGCGGCCCGATCGCTCGAAGAGTTTCGCCTTCACCGCCTTCTCGAGCAGGCGGATCTGGCCGCTCACCGTCGGTTGTGTGAGATGGAGCCGCTCGCAGGCCCGCGCGATGGTCCCCTCACGGGCGACGGTCCAGAAGTAGAGCAGGTGGTGGTAGTTGAGCCATTCCATCCGCGACGACTTCCGAAGGGCTGCCAAATCATAGGTTTTTCCGATGAATTGGCAAGGAAGAATCGGGGCTGCTCGCGTCTGGGGATGCCCGAATAATCCTGACGTACGAAGTCATCACACTTCTTTCGGAGCCATGCCATGAACTGGGAATTGAAGGACAAGGGCGTGCGGCGGCCCCAGGATCTGCCCGACCACATCGACCGGCGGCTGCGGTTCGCCCTGGCGAAGTTCGGCAGCCGGGTCGAGAAGGTGACCGTGTTCCTGCACGACCGCAACGGCCCCAAGGGGGGTATCGACAAGGTCTGCCGGATCCTGGCGAAGGTGCAGGGCTGCGGCATTCTGATGGCGGCCGTCGTCGATTCCGATTGGATCGCGGCCGTCGATCGAGCCACGACTCGAATCGGTCACACCGTGTCGCGGCAGGTGTCGCGGCTCCGCGATCGGCAGGTCGCGTCGGCCCGAATGCCGGCCGCCGGATTCAGGCCCTCATTCGGCCGCTGAACGGTCGCAACCAGCGAATTCACTTCGGCCGTGGCGGGTGCGGGCCTCCAGAACCCGTGCCCGCCACGGCTTCCCTATCTGTCTGCGGAAAAAGCCCTCCATGGCCTTTTTCCACGAAGGCGAATCCCAAAAAAGCCGCCGGGGGCGGGTGAAACCCGTGGCTTCGATGGCGCATCCACGCCAATCGATCCCGGATTTCCCCGACCCCCGGCTCTTCGAACGATTGCGTTCGACCGCGTCAGGCAGCTGAGGCAGCCGCCGGCTTCTTGAGAAAGCTGACGATCAGCGGTAGCAGTGCACCGACGATCGCCGACAGGCCGCCCGTGCCCACGAGGCTGTCGCCGCCGCCCACGAGCTGCGCGAGGGCCGGAACGAGCATCGGCAGCACCTTGCCACCCACGCCGCCGCCCACGAGGCCGAGCACCGTGTTGAGCATCGGGCCGAGGTTCCGGTTCTTGAGCAGCGCACCGACGATGTTGCCACCGGCACCGCCGGCGATGAGGCTCACGATCCAGCTGATGATCTGGGGATCCATGATTGCGTGTCTTTCCTGAAAGAAGGTTCCGTCTCCCGGGCTCTCCGCCGGCCCGGCTGTCACAGGATGAGTTGCCGCGTCACGGCCCCGTGTCACAGCCCCGGAAGAAATTTTTCTGCCGGCCCCGGCCCCGGCGTTCCGGTCGTGACGATGCTGACGAATCTGCCGAGGTGACGCGGTGATAGGATGCTTGAAAGTTCCGGCCGTGCGCTACGGTTCGGGGCTGCCCATGCCCCGGGAGCCGGACGTTCGCTTCGGACATCCTGTCCTTCGCTCACTCGATGCTGACTGCGCTTCGGCATCCATGCCTGCGCTGGTCAGCAACGCCGGCT
>JBILVW010000006.1:0-23685 GCA_044370205.1 Pirellulales bacterium
CCGGCCGCGGCCGGCCAGGCGATCGAGTCGTTCGCGGGCCTGCGTCGTCTCGGTGTCGAGCGTGGCCAGCAGCTCGCGGGCCTTCTCGTGTGACTGCTCGAGCACGTCGAGGGGCCCGCGGCATTCACCCGCCACCGCGTCGAGCGGCGGGCGGGCCTCGGCCGAGTCGAGCAGCCGGATCGCCTCAGCGGCCTTTCCGGTGCCCAGGAACCATTCCGCATCCACGGTCTGCTGCGCCTTCTCCCAGACGTCCATCAGGCCCAGCCAGCGCTCGCGATAACGGCGAATGGAAGACTGCACGTTGTCGTAGGCGGCGCGGGTCTGCCCCTCCATCGGCGTCTGGAAATCGGGGTCGGTGTGGGGCAGCATGCGGTGCCGCTCCTGCTCGGAGTCGAGCAGGTCGGAGAGGGCGACCACATCCCCCTTGAAGACCGCGAGCTTCTCGCGGGCCTGCCGCAGTGTGCGACCATGCCGCGTCCATTGCAGCGCCAGTGCACCGAGCACACCGGCGCCGGCCATGCTCGCCAGCCCCAGCGGCAGCGTGCGGGTGCGAAACGTCCGCGCCGCCTCCTCGCGGGCCTGTTTCTCGTCGGCCCTGGTGGCCACCCAGGTCTCCGTGGCGTCGATGAGGTCGGCGAGCCCCTGATCGTAGAGGCCGTCCTTCGCCCGCGGCACGAATGCCTTCTGGATGAGCTCCCGCTCGAGCGTGCCCTGGTCGAGACCGCTCCCCACTTCGAGTGCCCACGGCACGTCCATCGCGAGCCGGCGATCACCCACCGCCAGCACGAGCACCGCATCGGCCGCCGGATCGAAGCCGCTCCCCTCGTCGGCCCGCCAGGCTTTCACGATCCGGTCGAGCAGCCCGCGGGCGTCGCCGGCCGCGCCGGCGGTATCGACGACCACCACCCGGTAGTCACGGCCGCTCTTCGCCTTCGCCCGCTCCACCGCCGCCCGCACGGCGTCGAACGACTCCTCGACGCCCGATACGAACACCTTCTCGGCGGCCGCGACGCTGGGCACCGTGTCATCGGCGACGGCCGATCCTGAAAGGATGGCGCCGCTCAGGGCGACGAGCCACGCATACGAAATGGACTTCATGAGTGCTCCAGAAGAGTGGGGTCGATGACCTTTAGGGTAGGCGATGGGCTGCCATCGATCGAGTCGTGCGGACTACGGGGGCGTGAGCACGACGCAGGGGGTATTGGTGCGGGCCGCGGCGGCGCGGGCGGCGGCCAGGGTGGCTTCGCCGCCGGCGGCGACGAGGGTGCGGCCGCCGAGGCTCGTTACCTCCGCGGCGAGGGCGTCGGTCTCATGCGGGTCCGCCGGACCCTCGCTCCGCCGCACGCGATGCTTCCAGCCGACTGCAGCGAACGAACGCCCCCAGGCGGTCGCATCTCGGCCGATCGTGCCGGTGTCGGCCACGATCAAGACGGGGCCCTCATGGCCGGCCGACCGCAGTGCTGCAGCCAGTGTGTCGGCGGGCCCGGCGATCACGGCGTTCGTCATGCCGGTCAATACGGATCGTAGAGGTCGCGGGATCGCTGTGGCTGAAGTGGCGGCCGCGGAAGGAGTCCGCCGCGCGGCCGAGAGCCGGCCGCACCCGCACCGTTGCCTGCAGCGCCGGGCTGGCCCGGCACGATCGGCCCGAACTGACGACCGCCGCCTGCGGCGTTGAGCGGCCGCCCGGCGTTCAGGGTCGATGGCGTGTCGAGCGCATCGCGGCCATTGAGCGTCGGCCGCTGGATTGGGATGCCGGCGTTGAGACTCTGCGGCACGTCCGCGCCGTACCCGGGCCGCGCGGCCTGGGCGCCGGCCCGCACGCCGCCGTTGAATGGCATCGGTCGCTGCTGCTGAAGCCGGCCGGCGTTGTTCGACGGCGGCTGCGTGCCCGAGGTCGTGGTGCGGCCGACGGGCTTCTTCGGTGGCGTGGGCGTGTCGTCGTTTGTCGCGTCGGCAGAGCCGAACGGATCATCCTCGTCTCGGTCTTCCTCGACCGGCTCTTCTTTCGGCTCGGGCTCGCCCCGCGGCCGGCCGGTGATCGGATCGATGCCGGTGTTGAGCCGGATCTCGGCCCGCTCCAGCCGCATCCGCGATGCAGCCACTTCGGCCTCGCCGAGGTCGATCTTGCCGTCCTTGTTGATGTCCCACTCCCGAACGAGCTCCTCGCGGGTCTTTCGCGGGATGACCGGCGTGGGCGTCGAAGCTGCCGGGGCGGGTGACGGTGGTGGGCGGCGCGGGGCATCGGCGGCCACGGCGGCCGACGCGAGCAGCAGCACGCCGGTCATCGTGGCGATGGCGACGCCCATGACAGCGGGTTGACGGGACCCGATCAACAAGCGCATGGTTGTCAGGGATCCGGAGTGGAGGAAGCGACACCGGAGTATACGGCCGGGGCCGAGGCGAGGGCTTCGGCCATGCGCGCTCCTGCGGTTCGGGCATCGCCGCCGGCTCGTTCCAGTTCACGGGCCGCCACGTGGCAGTGCACGAGGTGGCCATCGAGCCGGGTAGCGGGCGGATCGACCTCGCGACAGACAGGTTCGGCCAGCGGGCAGCGGGGATGGAATCGGCAGCCGGCCGGCGGGTTGGCCGGGCTCGGCACGTCGCCGGGCAGCACGATTCGCCTTCGCCGCCGCCGCGAATCGACCGCAGGCACCGCCGAAAAGAGGGCGAGCGTATAGGGGTGCAGCGGCGCCCTGCAGAGCCGATCGGCCGCCGCCTGCTCCACGATCCGGCCGAGGTACATCACGGCCACGTCGTCGGCCACGTACTCCACCGCCGAGAGGTCGTGGGAGATGAACAGATACGTGAGCCCCAGCCGCTCCCGGAGCTCGACGAGCAGGTTGAGCACCTGCGCCTGGATCGAGACGTCGAGCGCCGAGATCGGCTCGTCGAGCACGAGCAATTCGGGCTCGAGTACGAGCGCCCGCGCGATCGCGATCCGCTGCCGTTGGCCGCCGGAGAATTCGTGTGGATACTTCTCGAGCGCGGCACTCGCCATGCCCGTGTGCTCGAGCGCCTGCTGCATGCGGGCGAGCCGGGCGGCCGCGTCGCCGAGCCGATGGATCACGAGGCCTTCTTCGAGGATCGCCCGCACCGTCATCCGCGGGTTGAGCGACCCGTAGGGATCCTGAAACACGATCTGCATCCGCCGGCGGAGCCCGCGAAGCGCCGCGCCGTGCGTCTGCCGGACGTCGTGGCCGGCAAACACGACCCGGCCACCGGTCGGTTCGACGAGCCGGAGGATGCTGCGGCCCACCGTGGTCTTGCCGCAGCCGCTTTCTCCCACGATGCCGAGCGTCCGCCCCTGCGTCACGGAGAAACTCACGCCATCCACGGCCCGCACCGCCCCGACGGTGCGGCGGATGAGCCCGCGGCGGATCGGGAAGTGGGTCTTCAGATCGTCGACGACGAGAAAAAGGGGACGCAGCTCTTTTTCCGGCGGAGAAGGGGTCACGGCGGTGGCTCCTGAGGCCCAAAAAGAGCTGCGTCCCCTTTTTCGCCCGATTCGCCGGGATAGTGGCAGGCCACGAAGTGCCCCGGCTCGACCTCGCGAAGATCCGGCACGACGGCAGCGCAGTCGACGGGCCGGCCTGCAACTCCGAGCCGCGCCGCGGCGCAGCGCGGATGAAACCGGCAGCCCGGCGGAAACTGGGTGGGGGGCGGCACCATTCCGGGAATCGTGCGGAGCGGTCGCCGCCGGCCGTCGGGCGTGCGGCTGGCCTCGGGTTCGGGTCGGGCGGCGAGCAGACCGATCGTGTAGGGATGCAGCGGCCGGGCGAAGAGGGTCGTGGCAGCGGCCCGCTCGACGATTCGCCCGGCATACATCACCGCCACCTCGTCGCAGGTCTCGGCCACCACGCCGAGGTCGTGGGTGATCAGGAGGATCGCCGTGCCGAGCCGGCGGCGAAGGTCGGCGAGCAGGTCGAGAATCTGGGCCTGGATCGTCACGTCGAGCGCGGTCGTGGGCTCGTCGGCGATCACGAGATCCGGCTCGCAGGCCAGCGCCATCGCGATCATCACCCGCTGCCGCATGCCGCCGGAGAGCTGGTGGGGATATTCATCGAGCCGCCGCTCGGGGTCGGCCAGCCGCACGAGCTTCAGCATCTCGAGCGCCCGGGCCCGGGCCTGCTCACGGGATGCGCCACGGTGGAGCCGCACGGCCTCGGCTACCTGGTCGCCGATCGAGAACACGGGATTGAGGCTGGTCATCGGCTCCTGAAAGATCATGCCGACCCGCCCGCCGCGCACCTTCCGCAGCGCCGGCTCGGGGAGCTTCACGAGATCGTCGGTCCCGCCGTCGCGGGCGAGGAGGATCTGGCCCGACTCGATCACGCCGGGCGACGCTACGAGACCGAGGATCGACATCGCCGTCACGCTCTTGCCGCAGCCGCTCTCCCCGACGAGCCCCAGCGTCTTGCCCCGGTCGATCGACAGCGACACGCCGTCCACCGCCGGCACGCGGCCGCCGGGCGTGTGAAACGCCGTCACGAGGTTTTTGATTTCAAGCAGCGGCATCATTCGGCACTCACGTTGGTTCCGCTCTTTAAACGAGCGAGGGGTTGCCCATGCCCCGAGAGCCGGCGTTTGCTGACAAGCGCAGCCAGGATGGCGAAGCGCAGTCAGCATCGAGCGAGCGAAGAACAGGATGTTCGTAGCGAGCGTCCGGCGACGGGGCGTGGGCAACCCCGACCCATACCAGAGCAGGCTGATGATCTGTGAGATGCATCACTTGCGGGCCTCCCGCAGCCGGGGATCGGTGGCTTCCTGGAGGCCTTCGCCAATGAGGTTGTAGGCGAGTACGGTGAGAAAGATTCCGATGCCGGGAAAGAACACGAGCCACCACATCGAGAGGTTGCTCCGCGCGTCGTTGAGCACCGAGCCCCAGCTGGCCGTCGGCGGCGGCGGGCCGAAGCCGAGAAACGAAAGTGAGCTCTCCACGAGGATCGCCGAGGCGATGCCGAAGGTGATCGGCACGAGCACCGGGGCCAGGGCATTGGGGAGGATGTGCCGGAGCATGATCCTGATCGGGCCGGCGCCGGCGGCTCGGGCCGCCATTACGAACTCGGCGTTCTTGAGCCGGAGGAACTCGCCACGGGTGAGCCGGGCGATGCCCGTCCAGCCGGTGGCGCCGATGATCGCCATCGTGTGCCAGATCGTGGGTTTCTCCAGGATCGCGATGATCGCGAGGATGAGCACGAGCGTGGGGATGCACATCACGATCTCGGTCACGCGGCTGGTGAGCGTATCGACCCAGCCGCCGAAGTAGCCGCCGACGGCTCCCACGAGGATGCCGATCGTGCCCGCGATCCCCATCGAGACGAAGCCCACGAGCAGGGCCACCGTCGTGCCGTGCACCATCTTCGCGAAGACGTCGACGCCCGCCTGGTCGGTGCCGAAGAAGTTGGTCCGGCTCGGGCGGCCCTCGTCCTTGGCCGGATTCTCCGGCCGGCCTGGCCACTCGTTCTCGCGGACGGCCCGGAACGGATCCTGAAACACGAGCGGCCAGATGGCCCAGCTCGCGGGATCCTTCTCCTTCAGATTCTGCGGATAGGTGCCGCGGAAGCGGTCCTTCGTGAAGATGGCCGGCTCCCACTGGCGGTTGAAGTAGCCGAGGCAGGGGGCGTAGAGCCGTCCCTTGTAGCGGCAGAGCACGGGCTTCGTGCCGGCGATCGCGGGGGCGAGGGCCGCCACGAGCACGAGCAGCCCCACGAAGGCAAGCGCCGCCAGCGCCAGCGGTCGCCGCCGGTAGCGGCGCCACGCCTCCGCCCAGAATCCGCCCGTCTGCGACATCACTCGACGCTCACCCGGGGATCGACCACGCAATAGAGGAGATCGGCGAGCAGCTGGCCGAGCAGCGTGAGCACGCTGAACATGAGCGTGAGCCCCATGAGCGTGGGATAGTCCCGCTCCCGGATGCTCTCGAAGAACAGCCGCCCCATACCGGGCCAGGTGAAGATCTGCTCGATGATCACCGAGCCGCCGAGCAGCCCCGGCAGCGAGAGCCCCAGGAGCGTCGCCAGGGGGATGAGCGTGTTGCGGAAAGCATGACGAAAGAGCACCCGCCAGGGTCCGGCCCCCTTGGCCCGCGCGGTGCGGATGTAGTCCTGCCGCAGCACCTCCGCCATGTTGGCCCGGATGAAGCGGCTGTCGTAGGCGAGGCTCACGTAGGTCTGGCAGGTGACGGGCAGGATCGCGTGGCGGGCCACGTCGGCCACGCGGGAAAGCCACGGGGCGTCGGGGGGCAGGTCGGTCATGCCGAACAGCGGCAGCTCCCAGGCCGTGCCGCGGAGCCACACGGAAAAGATGATCTGCAGGAAGAGCGCCGCCACGAACGTGGGAAACGAATAGAGCACGTAGAGCAGCAGGCTTGTCGTGCGCTCGTCGGCGGTGCCGCTGCGGGCCGAGGCGTAGAGGCCGAGCGGGATCGCGAGCGTCCAGATGAGCAGCAGTGCCGTGCCTGAAATCAGAAACGTGGGGCCGATCCGTTCGGCGATGAGCGTGGTCACCGGCTGCTTGCGGGTGATCGAGCGGCCGAGGTCGCCGCGGGCCACGTTGCCGAGCCATTGGGCGTAGCCCGCATACCAGGGCTTGTCGAGGCCATAGATCCGCCGCAGCCGCTCCTGATCCTCGGGATTGAGCTTGCGGCTGGGATCCTCGCCCATCTGCGCCGTCAGTGGCGTGCCGGGCATGGCCCGGGCGAGGCCGTAGACGAAGCAGGTGATCACGAGCAGCGTGAGGATCCCCAGGAGGAGTCGCCGCGTGAGGAAGGTGATCATGTCACTCCGCCCGCGGCTTCCAGATGCTGCTGAAGCCCGGCGAGTAGTGGTAGGGGCCGCGGGGGCTGAACACGTAGCCGCGAAGGTCGCGGGCGAACCCGTAGAAGCTGTTTCGCCAGTAGAGCCAGGTGTAGGGCTGGTCCTCGGCCAGGATCTGCTGGATGCGGGAGTACTTCTCGGCCCGCTTGGCCCGGTCGAGCTCCTGCCGGCCCTCCACGAAGAGCCGGTCGACCTCGGGGTTGGAGTAGCCGACGAAGTTCCGCCCTGCATTGGTGGCCCAGATGTTCTCCGAGGTGTCGGGGTCGGCGCCCGATCCCCAGCCGCCGAAGAAGGCCTGGAACTTCCGCTCCTGCGTGAGCTGCTGGAGCACCGTGGCCTCCAAGGGCCGCACGTTCATGCGGATGCCGATCTGGTCGAGGTTCTCCTTCAAGAGCGTGCAGATCTTGATCCGGTGCGGCTGCTGGTTGACGAGCATCGAAAACTCGAAGGGCACGAGCTTCCCGTCGATCTCCTTGTCCCGCACGCCGTCGTTGTCGCGGTCGATCCAGCCCGCCTCGTCGAGCAGCGCCTCGGCCCGGTCGAGGTCCTGCTTGCAGGGTTCGAGCTTCGTGCCCGTCGCCATCCAGGATTCCTCGGCGAAGGGGCCCGCGCAAGGCTTGTAAAGCCCGTAGCAGAGCTTCTCGAGCATGCGGTCGTGGTCGAAGGCGTAGCTCATCGCCCGGCGAACGCGGCGGTCGGCGAAGTAGGGCGTGCCGATGTTCCAGCCGAAGTGAAAGCTCACCCACTCCGGCGCCGTCACCTTCGTGTTGCGTTCGTAGAAGTCGGCGTCGGTCGTCTGTGTCGTCCACTGCTCCGGCTGGAGCATCATCTCGTCGATCTCGCCCGACTTCAGCGCCAGGAGCGTCGTGTTGGGATCCTCGATGATCCGGAAGCGGATCTCCGCGAAATAGGGCTCGTCACGAACCTGCTTGCCGTTCACCTGCGACCAGCTCTTCCGCCGCCGGAGCACGATCTGCTGGCCGCGGGTGCGTTCCACGATCTCGTAGGGCCCGCCCGACACCGGCGCCGCCTCGAGCTTCACGTGCTCCGGGCTGTCCTTGAGCGACGGATCGGCCTCCCAGGTCTTCTCGTAGACATGTTTGGGCAGCACGGGGAAGTTGATGTTCCAGACGTTCGTGGCCAGCGGCTCGCGGTGGAAGAAGACGAGCGTGCGGTCGTCGTAGGCGTGCACGGCCCGCATCTGGTCGGTGCCGCTCCGCACGGCGGGTACGGGCACTCGCGGGTCCATGATCACGGTGTAGCTGAAGGCCACGTCGTGGGCCGTGATCGGTTGGCCGTCGCTCCACACGAGGTCGTCGCGGAGCACCACCTTGTCGAGCAGCCCGTCGGAGCTCGTCTGCCAGCTCGTGACGGTCTCGGCGCTGGCGAAAGGCTCGAGGTCACGGCCGAACGAGAAGAGTCCGAAGCCGGTGAGCCCGAGGATGTCGAACTCCGCCGAGGTGCTGATCATGATCGGGTTGGTGCTGCCCAGATCCCCGGGCACGTGGCGGTCGATGCGGGCGGCGAGGTCGGCGGCGTCGCCCTCCGGCAGGCGGCCAAGTGCCGAGAGAATCTTCGCGTTAGCCTCGGCCGAGTCGTTCTGGAGCGCGAGGGCTTCCGCCGGCGTGGCGAGCACGGCCTCCTTCTCCTGGGCCGTCCGTAAGAGGGTCAGGCCGTCGCGGACGGGGCGGTCGATCCATTTGGCGTTGGCATCGAGCGTGTCGAGCGGCGGCGGCTCGAAAGCCTCCGACGGCCGGGCAGCCGGCGGCACCATCTCGGCCCTGGCGGTGGCGACGGGCTCGGGCTTCGCGTTGGCGATCGGGTCGTCGGGAGAATCGCCGCAGCCTGGTAGCAACACGAGGAGCAGGGCGGCTGAAAACACCGGCGTGACGATGCGATCGCGGCTGCGGTGCATGCGGCCTGTCTCCGATGGAGCGGAAAACCGCGATGCTACGGGGGGCGGCGCGGATGGGTCAACCGTGGGGCGGGCCTGCGGGGGGCTCAACCCGGGAAGCGGTGACCGAGCTTCTCCCGCTTGGTGGCGAGATACTTCTCGTTGAACTCGTGCACCGGCGGCAGGATCGGCACCTGGTCGACCACCTCGAGATCGAAGCCGCCGTAGATGAAGGCGTCGGTCTTCTTGGGGTTGTTGGTGAGCAGCCGCACGCGAGAGAGGCCGAGATCCTTGAGCAGCTGGATGCCGACGCCGTAGTCGCGGGAGTCGGCCTTGAAGCCGAGGGCGAGGTTGGCCTCGACCGTGTCGAGCCCCTGATCCTGCAACTGGTAGGCGCGGATCTTCTCGACCAGGCCGATGCCCCGCCCTTCCTGCGGCAGGTAGACGAGCACGCCGCAGCCCTCGCTGCCGATCATGTCGAGGGCCATGTGGAGCTGGTCGCCGCAGTCGCACCGCAGGCTGTCGAGCAGGTCGCCAGTGAAGCAGGATGAATGCAGCCGCACGAGCGGAGCGGCCGAGGCCGCCACGTCGCCCATCACGAGCACGATCGGCTGCTGGGTCTCGAACTTCACGCCGTAGGCGAGCACGCGGAACCGGCCCCACTTCGTCGGCAGGTCGGCCTCGGCGATCCGCTCCACGAGCTTCTCGCGGGTGCGGCGGTGCCGGATGAGCTGCTCGATCGAGATGATCTCGAGGCCGTGCTGCTTGGCGAGGGCGAAGAGCTGCTCGCGATTGGCCCGGTTGCCTTCGGCGTCGAGGATCTCGCAGAGCACGCCGGCGGGGGCGAGGTTGGCCATGCGGGCCAGATCGACTGCGGCCTCCGTGTGGCCGGCGCGACGGAGCACGCCCCCTTCCTTGGCCACCAGTGGAAAGAGATGGCCCGGGCGGACGAAGTCGGTCGGCCGGCTTGTCGGGTCGAGGATCGCCGCGATCGCGGTGGCCCGCTCACCGGCAGTGATGCCGGTGCGGGCCGACTTGTGATCGACCGGCACGGTGAAGGCGGTGCCGAGCGGCGTGGAGTTCGCCTCCACCATCATCGGCAGTTCGAGCCGGTGGGCGAGGTCGGGCAGGATCGGCATGCAGACCTGCCCGCGGCCGTGGCAGATCATGAAGTTCACGATCTCGGTCGTGGCCGTGCCGGCCGCGCACACGAAATCCCCTTCGTTCTCCCGGTCCTCGGCATCGACCACGATCACGACTTCGCCGCGGGCGATGGCGGCCACGGCGGCGTCGATCGTGGAGAAACGGTGGGACATCGGCGGCATCCTGCGGCGAGAGCGACGATTCCATTATAGGATGCAGGGGCCGGCGGCCGACCGCCACCGCTCCACCCATCCGGTTTCGCCCATGCTCGACCGTGAGGAATACATCGAACAGGCCTACCTGTTCCGGTCGCTCGCGGAGCGGATTACGGCGGGAATCGCGGCCCAGGAGGCTCTCGCCGCCATCGGCCAGGAGGTGCTGGCCACCTCCAAGCTGCCGATGGCGATCGACTACCTCGTCGGCGAGCTGAAGCTCGTGGGCACGCTCTCCACGGCGATGGCCCGGATGCCGCACTACTTCACGGCCTTCCAGACGTTCATCATGCGGCAGGCCGAGGCGGAGGCGGGCCGGTTCGACATCCGCACGGCGCTGGCGATCCTGGAGCGGGAGGCCGCCTACCGGGGCGAGACCACGACGCCGCAGGGGCTTTTCTTCTACCGGTTCGAGTGCCTGTCGCGGAATCGGCTCGACTACGACCTCGGCCTCACGGCCGTCGCCGCCGACAACATTTTCGACGCCGCCTGGAAGACCTGGATCCAGATGGTGTCGCGGCAGGTGGGGCTCATCGATCTGGCCGACCTCGTCGCCGTCCGCAGTCCCGAATACTGGCGGCTCGAAAAGCGGGATGCGCTGCTGGCAGGCCGCACGCCCCCCGAGCCCGATCGGGCGATCCTGTTCGGGGAGAAGGAGGGGCGGATCGCATGGGCGAATCGCGGCAAGGATCCGCTCTTTTTCTTTGCGGCGCTCCAGCGGCAGCTCGGCTATCCATCAATACCACGGGTCAAGAGCGTCGATCGTGACTCGCCATCCCCCGCCCTGCTCGCCCGCCGACTCGAGCGGCTCGAGATGCGGGTGAAACTGCTCGAGGAGGAGGGCCGCGGTGGCATCGACCTCATGCGGTTCGACCCCAAGAACTTCCCGCTGCCTGCCGATGAGTGAGCGGCGATGAGTGAGCCTCGACAGTTGGCGAACGATGCGGCGGCGATCCGTGCGGCGGCGATCGAGGCGGTGCGGCCGGTGTCGCTCGTCGCGGCGCGGCTGCGGCTTGGCGGCGGCGGACTCGAGGTCGATGGCCGCGGCATGTCACCGCCGCTCGACCCGCGGGTCGCGGGGCGGATCGTGGTCGTCGGTGGCGGCAAGGCCGCGGCCGAGATGGCGGCGGCCGTGGAATCGCTGCTGCTCGGGGCGGGCGTCGAGCCGGCTCGGCTGTCGGGGCTCGTGAGCGTGCCCGCGGGCTGTGGGCTTTCGCTGCGCTGCATCGAGGTGCGGGAGACGCGGCCGGTGGGGCTCAATCTGCCCACGCCCGCGGCCGTCGCGGCCACGCGGGAGATGCTCGCGGCCGTCGGTGGGCTCGGGCCGGCTGACCTCGCGATCGCGCTGGTGACCGGCGGCGGGTCGGCGCTCGTGGCGGCGCCCCGCGAGGGTGTGCCACTCGAGGAAAAAATCGCCCTGGCGAAGTTCCTCGCCGCGTCAGGCGCCGACATCCGGGCACTCAACACGGTGCGGCAGGCGGCGAGCGATGTGAAGGCCGGAGGACTCGCGCGGGCCTGTGCCGCGGGGCGGCTCGTGGCGGTCGTGCTCTCCGATGTGATCGGCGATCCGCTCGAGCTGATCGCGTCGGGGCCGTGCATGCCGGTGGTGCCGCGGCCTGACGAGGCGCTCTCCCTGCTCGAACGGCATGGGGCGATCGAGGTCGGCATCGCGCCGCGGCTCGTCGCCCGGCTCGTGGCTGATGCGGCGGCGCAGGCCGGTGATACACGGATCGTGGGCAGGGAGGCGAGTGGATCGTGGATCACGCCCCGCGGCTGCCGCGTCGATCACGTGCTACTCGGATCGAATGCAACGGCCGTCGAGGCGGCGGCTGCGGCGGCGCGGACTGCGGGCTACGAGGTGGTCGTGAGGCACGCGGATCCAGCCGCGACGGAGACGGCCGACGACGTGGGGCTGCGACTGGCGGCTGAAGGCCTCGGGCTCGCGGCGCGGGCGAGCCGCGAAGGGCGGCCGCTCGCGATCGTCGAAGGGGGCGAGGCGGTCGTCATGCTGCCGGCCGATCATGGCCGTGGTGGGCGAAACCAGCAGACGCCGCTGGTGGCGCTCGCGGCGGTGCGGGCGGGTGGTGGCGAATGGCCGCGTGGGCTCTTGATCGCGAGCGTGGGCACCGACGGTGAAGACGGCCCCACCGACGCGGCCGGCGGCATGGTGGATGCGGAGATCGCGGCGGCGGTCGCCCGCGCCGGCATCGACGTGGAGCGTGCGGTGGTGCGGTGTGATGCCCACGACGTGCTCGCGGCCTCGGGGGGGCTCATCGTGACGGGGCCCACGGGCACCAACGTCGCGGACGTGCGGTTCGTGCTGGCGCGGCCAAGTGGCCCGCGGGCGTGATCATGAAAGCCCCCATGCGCAAGCAGGGGGATGATGCGGCATGCAACCCGAAAGATCCCCCGGCTTGCGCCTGGGGGCTTGTATGGGGAGACGATCCCCCGGCTTGCGCCTGGGGGCTTGTATGGGGAGACGGTCCCCCGGCTTGCGCCTGGGGGCTTGGATGAGGAGACGGTCCCCCGGCTTGCGCCTGGGGGCTTGGATGAAGTGGCTCACACGTCGCAGAGCGACACGGCCTGCTTGAGGCCGGCGAGGGCGTCGCGGGTGGGGATGAACTCCTGCCCCACCCAGCCCGTGTAGCCGATGTCGAGGAGCTTCTTCATCAGCGGCGGATAGTTGATCTCCTGGTGCTCGTCGAGCTCGCCGCGGCCCGGGTTGCCGGCCACGTGGATGTGGCCGATCACGTCCTTGCACTCCTCGACCCGGCGGATGAGGTCGCCGTTCATCACCTGCACGTGATAGAAGTCGAACAGCAGCTTCACGCGGGGCGAGCCCACCTTCCGCACGATGTTCGCCACGTAGTCGATGTCGTCCCCCTGATAGCCCGGGTGGCCCTTCATGGGGTGCGTGTCGTCGCGGGTGTTGAGGTGCTCGAGGCAGATGTTCACGCCCTTCTTCTCGGCGTGGCCGGCGATCTGCTTGAGGCCCTTCACGCAGTTGGCGGCCCCCTCCTCGGCCGAGATCTCGCCGCTCTTCGGATCGTCGGCATCCCGCCACTTGTAGCCGGTGAAGGCGATCACCGCGGGAAAGCCGGCGGCGGCGCAGGCGTCGATGGCCTCGGTCGTACGGGCGATCACCTCGTCGTGGTAGCGGGGGTTGTTGAAGCCCTTCATGAACGGAGCGCCCGGCATGCCGTTGGCGGCGAGGGCGCAGATGAGGCCGTGCTTCTTGAGGGTTGGCCACTGATCCGGGGTGGTCAGCTCGATCGAGCCGCAGCCGAGATCCTTGGCGACCTGGCAGGTCTTCTCGAGATCCCACTTGTCGCCGGCGATATTGTAGCACCAAAAGACGAGCGACTGACTGATGCGGCCCTTCATGGGAGCGGCTCCTGCGGGTGACGGGGAGATGGCGAGCGGAGTGCCAGCGGCGATGCCGCTCGCGGCGATGGTAATGGCTTCGCGACGTGTGAACTGAAAGGTCATGGAGTGGATGCGGGCGAAGGTCGCAGGCCGACGGAAAGGTACACGTGCCGTTCCGCCATGATCTGCCACAGTCTCACGCCCCGAGGGATTCCGTGCAAGCGTCCCCCGGATCGGCAAATCATATGGAACGGTTCATCTTGAGGAGCCTTGCCGTGCGTTCGTCCATCCTTGCCGTGGCCGGGTTTCTTGGGTCGCTGAAGTGAGGGTCACTGACACGGCCTTCGGGGCGTGGTAGACAGAGAGCCTCGTCCAACCTTCCGGGAGCCGGCGTCCATGCCCTCGATCAAGCGGATTCTCGTCACCGGCGGCGCCGGCTTTCTCGGCAGCCATCTCTGCGAGCGGCTCGTCGCCGAGGGGCACGACGTCGTCTGTGTCGACAACTTCTTCACGAGCCAGAAGTCGAACGTCGCCCATCTGCTCGGCTGCGGCAACTTCGAACTCATCCGCCACGACGTGATCCATCCGCTCTGGCTCGAGGTGGACGAGATCTACAACCTCGCCTGCCCCGCCGCGCCGGGCCACTATCAATACAACCCCATCAAGACGATGAAGACGAGCGTCATGGGGGCGATCAACGTGCTGGGGATGGCGAAGCGGTGCCGGGCCAAGATCCTGCAGGCCTCCACGAGCGAGGTCTACGGCGACCCCGAGGTGCATCCGCAGCCGGAGAGCTACCGCGGGTCGGTGAACCCGATCGGCCCCCGCGCCTGCTACGACGAGGGCAAGCGGGCCGCCGAGACGCTGTTCATGGATTACCACCGCTCCAACGGCGTCAACATCCGCATCGTGCGGATCTTCAACACGTATGGCCCGCGGATGCATCCGTTCGACGGCCGCGTCGTCTCGAACTTCATCCGCCAGGCGATCGTGGGCGAGCCGATCACGATCTTCGGCACCGGGGCACAGACCCGCAGCTTTTGCTATCGCGACGACCTCGTCGAGGCGATGGTCCGGATGATGAACGGCCCCGACTCGTTCGTCGGCCCGGTGAACATCGGCAACCCGGGTGAGTTCACGATCCGCCAGCTCGCCGAGCTCACGCTGGAGCTCGTCGGCGGAAAGTCGCAGCTCATCGAGAAGCCGCTGCCGGTGGACGACCCCGAGCGGCGGAAGCCCGACATCACGCTGGCGAAACAGCATCTCGGCTGGGAGCCGAAGGTGCCGCTCCGCGAGGGGCTCGCGAAGACGATCGAGTGGTTCAAGTCGGTGAAGCTCGACGAGTTCCGCGCCCCGACCCCGAATTATTGAGCGGGGGCGGTCCCCCGGCTTGCGCCTGGGGGCTTCTATGGGAGCGGTCCCCCGGCTTGCGCCTGGGGGCTTCTATGGGGCGGTCCCCCGGCTTGCGCCTGGGGGCTTCTATGGAACCTTCTCATAAAAGCCCCCATGCGGAAGCATGGGGGATCATGCGGCGCGGTTACACGCCCGCCGCCACACCGCGACGAGCACCGCGACGGCGGCGAGGCCAAGGGCGATGCCGCCGAGATCGAAGAACCAGTCGAGCGGGTCGGGGGTCCGCCCAAACCAGGGCAGCGGCTGCGTGATCTCGTCGACGACGCCGAAGATCGCCATGCCGGCGGCGGCCCGGGCGATTGCCCCGCCCGTCCAGCGGCCGGCGGCGGCGAGTGTGAGTCCGACGAGCGTCGCGAGCACCGCGTAGGCCATCACGTGCAGGGTCTTGTCGGAGGGGGCGTTGGCCCCGAGCAGTTCCTGCGGCTTCGGGTAGTGCGTCGCGAAGACGAGCACGCACGTGTAGGCCACGGTGGCCGTCGCGGCGAGCCGAAAGGGCCACCTCGAGCCGCGGATGGCCGAGGCGGTATCGGAGAGAGCCATGGGGCCGATCGGCTCCGGGGGCGGCGGAAAGTGCCCAGAATACACGGAATATTGCCCTTCGTCGCCACGCTCCGGGTCGCTACCCTCCCGCCTCACATTCGGATCGCCAGTTCATCGCCTCAGGAGGCCGTGCCACCATGAATCGCTCGGAGCTTTCCGCCATCGTCCTCGAACTCTTGGAGAAGGAGACCGGCGAGTCGTATCCGGGCCTCGAGGACAACACCACCCTGCGGCAGGGCCTCAACCTCGACTCGCTCGACATGGCGGGCCTCGTGCTCCACATCGAGAGCCGATTCGGCATCCAGATCGAGACGGAGCTGCTCGAGAACATCAAGACCGTCGGCAACCTGCTCGACATGCTCGAGAAGAAGATCGCCGCGAAGGCGGGCAAGCAGGCGGCCTGAGCGGCCGCGCGACCCCTGATCGATGCGTGCCGTGATGCCACCTCGCCCTCCGACGTCCAACCCTCCGCCCGCCATGTGTGGGATCGGGGCGCATGCGTTCGTCGAGGCGCGGCTGTCGCAGATCGGCCCGCTGCGGGATCGGCCCGGGCCGGAGGGCAGCCCGCCGCTGCCATCACGATTCCTCAGGCATTGCGACGAGCAGACGGTTCTGGGCATCCACGCGGTGTTGGCTGCGATCGCGAGTCTGCCCGCCGAGCGGCGGGCCTATGAGCGGCATGGCGTGGTGGCGGCGAGCTGTCAGGCCGGCCGGCTCGTCACGGCTTTGTCGCTGGCTCAGATCAGGCCGAAGGGCTCCGTCAGCATTTCGCCCCACATCGTGCCGCAGTGCTCGCTGCATTCGGTGGCCGGCGCCGTGAGCGTGGCGCTCGGCATGCATGGCCCCAACGTGGGCATCGGCGGCGGCCCCGACGCGGTCGCCGAAGGGCTGTTCACCGCGATCTCGCTCGTGCGGCCCGGGGGAGGTGCCGATGCCGACGGCGTCTGGCTGATCGTCAGCGACTGGGCCGAGGAGCCGGCGGTCGATGCAACCGGCGCGGCCATCGGCGACCCCGTCTGCCGCGCGATCGCGCTGCTCGTGGAGCCGGCTGCCGCTGAAGCGGCTGCGCTCGAGCTGGCCATCCATTTTCCGGCGGCGTCCGTGGCGCGGGCAGGCGGCTCTGCCGCCGATCTGCCCCACGACATCCTCGGCGACTTCGCCCGTGCGATCGACATGTGTGCCGCCGGCGGCCCGCTCGCGTCGTGGACGGTCGAGTGTCCGTGGCCTGCCGAGATCCGCCTGTCGCGGCGGGCGGCCGGGGCGGCGCCGAGCCGTCCACTGCGGGAGGCCGCATGACCGCTCAGCTGCACACGGATCACGAACCGGTGGTGATCACGGGCGTGGGCGCCGTGTCGCCGCTCGGCTCGACGTTCACGGACATCGCCGACTCCCTGCTCGCAGGCGTGTCAGGCGTGCGGTCGATCGATCCGGGCGAGTTCGGCCGTGAGGCCCGGCAGTTCGCCGCGCCGGTCACCGAGATCCCCGTGCCGCCGGCCGCGATCACCGGGCTCGATGAGACGGGGTTTCGTGGCCTGGGGCGGCTCGAGCAGATGTGCCTCTCGCCGGTGGCCCATGCCGTCGCCGATGCCCGGCTATCTCGCGGCGAGGGAGCGAGAATCGGCATCGTGCTCGGCCTCGGTGCCGAGGCACTCAAGACCTGGGAACTCGACTTCCTCGCAGGGGGCTCGCGGGTGTTCGAGCCACGGCGCGACCGCACGATCGTGCACGGGATCGCCGAAAGGCTCGGTCTCCGCGGCCCTGCGGTGACGGTGGCGGCCGCCTGCGCCTCCAGCGGCTATGCGTTTGCGGTCGCCCGCAGCTGGCTCGACGCCGGCTGGGTGGATGCCTGCATCGCCGGCGGCTGCGACGTGATCAGCCCGGTGGGCATCGCCGCCTTCTACAACCTGCGGGCGCTGTCCCGTCGCAGCGACGATCCCGCGCGGGCGTCGCGGCCCTTCGATCGCGATCGCGATGGATTCGTGATGGGCGAAGGGGGCGGCTTCTTCGTGCTCGAGCGGGCGAGCGATGCGGCGGCCCGCGGAGCGGCGGCTCGCGCCGAGCTCGCCGGCATCGGCATGTCGAGCGACGGGGCCCACATGGTGATCCCGAGCACCGATCCCACCCATGCGGCCCGCGCGATCTCGCAGGCGCTCGCCGACGCGGGCGTCGCGCCGGCCGACGTCGACTACGTCAACGCCCATGCCGCCGGCACGCCGGTCGGCGACGTGGCCGAGGCGGCCGCGATCCGGCTGGCGCTCGGTGAGGCGACCGACGGCGTGCCCGTGAGTTCGACCAAGAGCATGTCGGGGCATCTCGTGAGCGGCGCCGCGGCCTTCGAGGCGGTGGCCTGTCTGGCCGCGCTCGAGCGGCAGGCCGTGCCGCCGACGCTCAATCTCGACAGTGTCGATCCGCAGTGTCCCCTCGACCACGTGCCCCACGTCGCCCGAGCCCGCCGAGTGCGGGTGGCCGCCAGCAACTCCTTCGGGTTCGGTGGCTCGAACCTCTGCCTCGTGCTGCGGCGGGCCGCCTGACCGTCATCCCTGGAGCCTGCACCGTGCCCGCCCCGAATTCGAATGTTCCCCCCGTCGCGATCGGTGAGATCGACGCCCTGCTCGCCGATCTCGTGGCTCGTTGGCACGAGGTGGAGCCGGCCCATTCCGAGACCGAGCTCCGCGGGCGGATCTGCGACCTGCACCGGTTCAACTTCCTGCTCTGGCACGAGGAAGACATCGCCCGTTCGCCCGACGTGACCGATGCCCGGATCGCGGAGGTGAAGCGGGCGATCGACCGCTACAACCAGGCCCGCAACGACGCGATCGAGAAGGTTGACGACTGGCTCGTGGCCGAGCTCGGCCGGCGCGGCGTCACACCGCCGGCTGGTGCGCCCTCCGCGACGGAGACGCCCGGCGCCGCGATCGATCGGCTCTCGATCCTGGAGCTGCGCCGCTACCACATGCGGGAGCAGGTGGAGCGGGCCGACGCCTCGGCCGAGCATCGCGAGAAGGCGGCCAACCGGATGGTGATCCTCGACCAGCAGCGGGATCATCTCGTCGAGGCCGCCGACCGGCTGCTCGGCGAGATCTTCACGGGCCAGCGGCCACTGCGGGTGTTCCGGCAGATGAAGATGTACAACGACCCGGCGATGAACCCGTATCTCTACAAGGCCGGCACCGCCGTTCGTTCATAAAAGCCCCAAGGCGCAAGCCTGGGGATCGCCTCTTCATACAAGCCCCAAGGCGCAAGCCCGGGGATCACTTCTTCATACAAGCCCCAAGGCGCAAGCCTGGGGACAACACGGGTCGCGTCATGCTCCGCGCGGCGTGGTCTGCTTGCGGCCGCATCATCCCCCTGCTTGCGCATGGGGGCTTTTATGCTTCGGCGGCGGCCACGAGCGGCAGGCGGATGGCCACGGTCGTGCCCTTGCCGGGTGTGCTTTCGATCCGGCATTCGCCCCCCACCAGCCGCACCCGCTCCGACATGCCCACGAGGCCGAAGCCGGTGCGTCCGACGGCCTTCACGTCGAAGCCGCAGCCCTTGTCGACCAGGCTCACCTCGAGCGCATCGGGCGTTCGCTCGAGCGTCACCTCGACGGTCTCACTGCCGCTGTGCTTGCGGACGTTGGTGAGCGCCTCCTGCACCACTCGGTAGGCGGTGGTCTGCAGGTTGGAGGCGATGCCGTCGATGTCGGGGTCGAGATGGGCCGTCACGGCCACGCCGGCTTCCCGCATCTGATCGAGCAGCTCCTCGATCGCCGACGCGAGGCCGAGGTCGTCGAGGGCGGCGGGGCGGATGCCGCGGATCGAGCGGCGGCCGTCCTCCACGCCGCGGCGGAGGCAGTCCGTGGCCGAGGTGATGGTGCCACGGGCCTCGTCGGAGAGCGTGCGGTCGTCGTGGGCGAGGCTGTCGAGCAGCATGATGGCCCCGATCGAATACTGGATGATGCCGTCGTGAAACTCGTGGCAGAGCTGCTGCTTCTCCTTCTCCTGCACATCGATCAGCCGGCGGAGCACCTGCTCCCGCTCTGCGATCGTGAGCCGCGCCTGCTGGAGCTCGGTCACGTCGGTGGAGACGCCGCCCACGGCGATCACCTGCCCTTTTTCGTCGGTCACCGGAAACTTCACCGACACGTAGGAGTGCGTCTCGCCGTCGTGCTCGACGGTCTCGGTGAACGTCAGCTCCCGGCCGGATCGGGCGACCTGCGCGTCGGTCTCGAGGAACGCCCGGGCCGTCTCCGGTGGAAACCATTCATAGGGCGTGGTCCCGGGCCGGAAGTCCTTCATCGAAGGCCAGAGATCCATGTGCCGCTTGTTGACGAGCAGATAGCGGCCCTCGAGATCCTTCAGATAGATGACGGCCGAAGAGTGGTCGACGAGGCTCTGGAGGAGCGATTCCTGATCGCGGATTTTCTTCTGGGCTGCAAGGACGTCGGTGACGTCCATCACGGTGCCCACGAATCCCGTGAGCCGATCGCGGTCGTCGCGCATCGGCCGCGCCGTGGCCATCACGGTGCGGATGCTGCCGTCGGGCCGTACCACCCGCACCTGGTTGAGGTAGGGCTTGGCAGCGCGGACCGACTCCTCCCACTTCCGCATCACGTCGGCGACGTCATCGGGGTGGACGGCGAGGTTCCAGCGGTGGCCCACGGTCTGCTCCTGCGTGAGTCCGGTGAGCTGGCACCAGGCTTCGTTGGCAGAGACGCACATGCCGTTGGCGTCGGCCTGCAGGATGCCGACGGGCGCCTCGGCGGCGAGAGTGTGAAACGCCTCGCGACTGTCGCGGAGCTGGCGGCGGCTGGCCCGCAGTGCGGCGCCGAGCCAGGCCACCGACGCCGCTGCGGCCACGCCGACAAGCAGCATGAGGCCGGGCCACAGCATCGTCCCGAAGGGGAGCGACGGCATGCGTCGATTCCAGGAGTCAACGGAGGAATGGCGGACGAGGAGAAACTCTGAGTGTAGCCTCAGGGCGGGGTGATTCTTGTGACCCCACTGCGGCACCCGTATGATCCACGGGCAGGGCGATTCAGCCCGAATGTCCCTGCGATTCGCCCCCGTAGCTCAGTTGGATAGAGCGGAGCTTTCCTAAAGCTCAGGTCACAGGTTCGAATCCTGTCGGGGGTACTGCCAAGAAGGAAACCATGGATCCCGTGTGGTTTCTTTCGATGGGGCCGCCGCTGGCGTGAAACTCGGCAAGACGCGTGGTCGCGGCAGGCCGGCTGGTCTGTGGAACTCGGGCAAACGTTTCCCGGAAACGGAGATCTGGCGATGGTGCCGAATGTTCATGCCGAAACAAAGCGGCATGAATGCATTTGGAAAACGTTCGTGGCGGAGGTTCTGCGCGCGGTTCGCGTGCCTCGCTGTCGCGCTCGTAGCCGTGCTTGCTGCGGCGGGCTCGCCTGCCTGCGCGGCGGCGGCCGAGCGGCCGAAGAAACTGCTCTCGTATGGCTATGACGGCGGTGATGACGGCGGCGGTGAGGAAGGGCTCTACGGCGATCGGATCGTGACCGACCGGCCGCACCTCGCCGAGGCGGCCTCGACGGTGGGTCTCGGCCGCGTGCAGGTCGAGACCGGCTACACGTTTTACTCCGACTCTGCGGCGGGCACGACCACACAGCTCCACTCGTATCCCGAGACGCTCGTGCGGGCCGGGCTCTTTCAGGAGTGGTTCGAGTTTCGCGTTCAATACAACGCGTTTTCCGAGTACGCGGCCGGGTCGACGGCCACGAGCTTCCTGCAGGGCAGCGACGATCTCTATCTCGGCGCGAAGGTGGCGCTCGCGGCGCAGGCCGGCATCCTGCCGGAGTTCACGATCTTCCCGCAGATGAAGGTGCCGACGGGCAGCCCGGCCTATTCGGCCGACGAGGTGCTGCCGGGGATGAACTTCGTCTACGCGTGGCGGGTGGGCGAGCGGACGGAGATCGAGTGCAACACCAACGTCAATCGGCGGCGCAACCCCGAGGCGGCCGGCTACTACACCGAATATCTGCAGACCTTCAACTTTGAATATGACCTCGGTCCGCGGGTGATGCTGTTCAACGAGTTCGTGGTGTTCGCGCAGGTCGGTGGCGTGGGCGTGCCGCAGCAGGCCTATTCGCACGGCGGCCTGCACTACTTCCTGCTGCCGAACCTGCAGGTGGACGTTCACGCCGCGGTGGGGCTCAACGAGGCCGCGGCGGATTTCTTCGGCGGCTCGGGCCTCTCGTGGCGGTGGTGATGCGGGGGGCGAGGGCGTGAGCTCCGCCCAATCCAGCATCGTTACGGCGCCCGTCCAAGACGGCACGGTGCAGTGACGGCAAAAGGTTTAACTTCCGAGCAGATCGAGACACTGCCGTGGCGTGATGATGGCAATTTTTTGGTGTTGGCCGATCGGGAGCAAATGGGCCCTGTCACCCGTCACGATATAGTCCGCGCCTACTGCTAACGCCGCAGCGATGACATGGTCATCGTCGAGATCATCCGGCACGACGCGCGGCACGTCTCTGGGATCAACGAGTCGTACAAGTTGACTGTATGAAGTGACCAAATCAGCAACGGAATGGCCGGACTCACGAATCCGGTTGGAGAATCTTGGCAGCACCAGCGTGTTTGCCAGTTCGTTGATCAATGCAGGGCTGCTGGCCAGGGCGATGCCGTTGCCTTCCGTGGCTCGCGCCATCAGCTTGCCCGGCGTACCGGTCCACACGAGTGCCGCAATGACAACATTGGTGTCGAGTACGGCTACGATCGGCCTAGGCGACGCCGACGACATCAGCCGACGCGCCTGGAACGCTGTTGGGCCCGGTACGCCCGCACTGCGTCGACGATTTCCTGCTCGATTTCGGGCGTCAGTTCTTCGGGCGGCATGTGCTTCCATGCATCGCGAAGCGTTTCGCCCGCGCGACGCCGCAACTGCTCGTGGAGCATTTCCTGAATCACATCAGTTGATAACAGCCCAGCGTCGGTCGCCTTCCGCGCGAGTTCATCAGGCAATGTGATCTGAACAGTGGCCATGGTCTGTCGAACTCCCTTTGCTCAATTCGGTTAGGGAAGTATACGCCCGTACATTTTTACGTCAAGTAACGGCCAGGTATCGCTTAATCACGAGGCTCGCGAGGGCCACTGCCGGCATCACCCAGATCGTGGCCAGCCGCCACTTTCGCGAGATGTTGCCGATCGAGGCGAGCCACACAAGCCCGATCGCCACCGTGACGTCGAGTACCCACTGAAACGGCACCGCGCCCGAGCCGCCATTCACCCAGTCGACAAGCGGCGCGACGGCCATCCGCACGGGATCGTCAGCCGGCACGCCGATGAAGCAAGACGCGAACACCCGCAGGCCGAACGCCGCAAACGGGATCAGCCCGGCGACGAGTTCCACGCGACGGGAAAGCTTCGGCAGCGGCGCCGGCCAGATGGCGGTCCAGAGCGTCGTGAAGAGCAGGAGGCGGATCGTGTCCATGAGTTCCGAGAGTAGCCCTCCATGCGCCGCTTGAACGGAGCCCTCGCTCATTAGCTTTTAAGAACGAATGCGATCGATGAACTCCGCACCGAGGCCGTCCCTCGCATCGTCGTACCAGGCTGCCGCTTCACAGAGTTCAAGAAGGGCAGCAGGTTCGACCTGCAGATTCACGATGCGGCTCGCTCGGCCCGACGGCGTTCAAGGTGCTCGCGAGCCTGACGCAGAGCGATGTCGGCGGGAAGCGGCTTCACGAGTCCCTTGTCGATCATCTCGATCCTTCGAGCCACTTCGTCGGCCCACGCCCTCGCAACCTCCGCACTGGCGAAGCCCGCGTCATGATCGATCGTCTCATCGATTCTTTCCGCGATGAATTCGCGGTCAGACGCCGGCAACGCCAGCACTCTGGCGAGAAGTTCGTCGCGAGCGGGGTTGGGCTGAGTACCGGTGCTCATGTGATAAATTCTCCACGATTCAAAAAGTATACGCCCGTACATTTTTAGTCAACCCGGTATCTCCTTGATGACGACACGGCCTGTCGCCTCCCGCCTATTGATGATGCTCATGGGGACGTGCGTGCTTGGGGGCTGATGGCCGAACGCCTCGACGCCGGAGCTCCGCGAAGCAGGCCCTCGATACTCACGTCTTCGTCGATTTCCGGCCAGTGGATTCCGTATCCCGCTCCGGCGATCTGGAAGCGACTGCGTTGTTCGGGCGTGGCGTGCAAGAGCCGGGGAAACCATGCAAGTGGAGCGCAGATCGTGCGGCCGTCGGCCAGTGCAGCGCAAACGGAGTCTTCCGTGCACGACACATTCACGATTCGTTCACCCGCCGTTGCCATGTTCCCGTGCCTTAATCCGTATCGACGAGC
>JBILVW010000139.1:0-7201 GCA_044370205.1 Pirellulales bacterium
TCTCGTGCACAACTGAGAATAGCAGCGGCCGGACTTGAACCGGCGACACCCGGCTTATGAAGCCGGTGCTCTAACCAACTGAGCTACGCTGCCCTGATGCAGGAAATATAGCTTCCGCGCGCCTGCCCGTCAGCAGGCTCGGGCTTTTGCGGCCACTCAGACGGTGTCTTCGCACGGATCGGTTCGGCCCTCGCGACGATCCTGCACTTGCCAGGGCGGCACGAGACCGCACGTGCCGCGGGCCACGGGCGGCCAGCCGAACCGGGCTCGGAACGTGTGGTAGGCGGGCGAATCCGGGAGCGGATAGGCGTCGAAGATCTCCCGCCAGCTGGCAAATCGGTCCCAATCTTCGCGTTCCGGAAAAATTCCGAAGTCGAACGCAGCGCAGATCCGGTGCATGTAGTCCGCTTTCGCCTCGGGTGTCGGGAGGACGTCGGGCGGGCAGGCAAGCTCGGGATAGACCGAATGATCGAGCGGCATGATCGCGTGCCTTCCCGTCATGACGGAGGGAGACAGAATACGTCTCGGTACCAGTTCCGCACCGCAGCGGCCTCGCGGCGTTGATCGGCGGCCACGATGCTATCCAGGGGCCGCTGGATTTCCAGTCGCTCCACGGCATGCAAAACCTTTGCCGCCGCGTCGCCTACGGACTGCCCGGGATTCTTCTCCTCGTAGAGCTGCCAGCACTGACGCGAGGAAAGCAGGTCCCGCCGACAGACTTCGTGAATGTCACGAAGATCCCGGGGCGCGCCGCGATTCACGAGTGCGTTCATCTTGGAGGCCACATTGTCGCGCAAGGTCTCGATGCGAACGGGGGGCCACCCGGCCTCGAGCGTGGCGTCGAGATAGCGGTCGCGTGGTGCGATCTGCAGCGAAAACACCTTGCGGTTTTCAGCCACGAGTTCAAGGCTGACCGTCTCTCCCCAGGAACGGCGGACGCACTGCATGCCGTGTCGCTTGGCCACGGTCTGCATCGCCTCGTCGAGCAGTGCATTGGCCGGATTCGTCGGGGCGACGGCCCACCAGGCGTCGAGGTCGAACGTGTCGCGGTAGTCGACGTAGTGCGCCAGCGCGATGCCGCCGCCGATGACGATCTCCGCCGCCGCCTCGCGGCCGGTCAAAAGCTCAAGGACCTCGCGAGCGTAATCGCCGAGCCGGGATGGCGGCGTGGGGCGGGGCGGTGACATGAGCGATTCCTGCGGCGGACGGTCGAGTAAGCCTGATCTTACACGCAGCAGGCCGAATAGGTTCCGTACACCGGACCCTTCACGCTCCTGGCAAGGCGGTCGTCGCAGCTGCCAGAGCATCCGGCGAAAGCGTGAGTGCCCGACCGAAGCCGGCGATGAGCCGGGCCGAGAGTGGCTCGAACACCACGAGTGAAAAGTCACCCAACATGAACAGATCGGCCGCGTCGGGAAACTTGCCGAGATAGGCGGCCTTCACGCCGGCGTGGTGCGGATGGTCCGCGGGAACGAACTCGGCGACGGCCGGGATCGAAACGCGGGGCAGCGCCTGCGGCGGAATGCCCGGCGACTCGGCCGCGGTGAGCAGCAGGCAGACATCGGGATTCGCCCGCATGTCGCGGGTGTGTGCCGAGAGGCCGCTGACGTGGGTCACCACGTGCAGCCGGTCGCCGGCCATCATCACCGCGAACGGGATCATCGACGCGAAGGGCAGGCCCTCGTGTAGCGTGGCCAAGGCCGCGACGCTACGGCCAGTCAGGAGGGTTCGAAGAAGCTCTGCTGTCGCTGGATCGAGGCTCATCGGTACGACCTGCTGGAAGGGGTCACGACGCTTCGGAAAGTTCTCGACAGAGAGCCCGAAAATCATCGAGCCGATGTTCGACGACCGTCCGCACGACCTCCGGATCGAGCCGGCGGTATTCATGCACGGCGATGTTGCGAAACCCCACCATCCGCCTCATGCGTTCGGCCACCGCCGGCGACAGAAGCCGTTCCCGCTCCAAGAGGGAGAAGGCATCCGCGCTGTCGGCCGGCACGCCGAGGCCTCGCCGCGAAACCTCCCGACAGGCGGCGTCGATCGCCTGCTCGCAGGCCCGCTGCAGATTCAATACGACCGCATCGAGCACGATCGGCTCGCGCAGCCTTGTCAGGTCGCCGGCGACATAGTCTCGAATCGCCCGCAGGCAGCGGTCGATGCTGGCCAACTTCTGCATCACCACATCATCGGGCACGAAACTGCTCCTGGAGGGCCGCCGTGGCCGCCCTTCTATTGGCCGCGAAGGCCGCGTGGTCGGCCAGCGCGTAGGTCGTGAAGAGGTTCGCCTCACGAGTCGGTGGCATGAGCGCACGGCCACGCTGCGTCGCCTCAACCCGGAGCAGGCCGCCCGCCCGCCGCAAGTCTACGAGGTCGACGGGCGCGGCAAGCCGAGCCGCGAGCCGGCCGGAAGAATCGAAGAGCATCACCGGATCGAGCTGAGCGTCGCAGAGCACCGCGATGTCGAGGTCGCTGTCGGGCCGGCTGCGGCCATGGGCGTGGCTGCCATACAGCCATGCGCCCAAGAGGCGACGCTCGGGGAACGCTGTCGCGAATTCCTGGGCCACCGCTTCGGGAATGCGATCGAAAGCAACCATGTCGATTGTCGATTCTACCGCAGGGCCGGGATCGGATCAGGCCGTGCGGCTGGCGGCCAGCAGGATCACGGCCCGCTTGCCGTCGGTGTGGTAGGGGTCGCCGGTGAGATTTCGGTGCGGGGCCTCGCGGGGGCAGGCGCTGACGCCTGCCACATAGCCCGCGGCGGCGGCCCGGCCGCTGGTCATGAGATCCTCGATCACGTAGTCGCGCGACTCGTCCACGTCGGGATCGATTCGATGGGTCGTCAGGTTCCAAGCCTGCGTGGTGAACCGCACGCCGATGTCGCGGCTCACCTGGCCGACCCATACGGGTTTCTGCTCGAACGACAGTTGTGTGAGCCAGAGGCGGAGGTGGAGACGCTCGTTGATCGAATGCCGCGTTCGCTGCAGTGCGAAATCCTGCTGGCGGCCGAAGAGATGCAGCGAGCTGACGGGCGAGTAGCGGTAGCTCGAGCCGAGCAGGAAGGCGCGGACGGTCTTCCAGCAGGTGGCCAGCGAGATCGCCTCGCTCTCGTCCCAGCGGGCGGCGAAGGCGGCCAGGAGCGTCTCGAAGTCGCCGATCACGACGAGATTCACGGGGTCGCCATGCCGTGTGCCGGCAGCGTTGCTCGTGGCCGCCGGCAACGCCTCAAGCTTCGTCACCAACTGGTCGATCGAGCACTCCTCCACGGTGGCCGTGGTTCGAAGGCGTGCAAAATCCTCGTCCCGGTAATCAACCGCGATTCCCGGCACAGGCACGGTGAACGTGAAGTCGGACACGGATTGCGTGTGGGCTGCCTGGCCTTTGGATGTCTGGGTATCCGCACCGGCGAGCGACTCTGCGATGCCGCCAACACTCGTGAGCCTCACCCTCACCACCTTCGTGCCGAGGTCGAGCGTCGTGAACACGAAGCCCTCGGCCGTCTCGCCCGGCGCAATCGGTCGCAGCCGAAAGCCGCGGCTGCGAAAAAAATCGTCCATCCGCCCGTTGCCGAGCCACGCCGTGACGAGTTTGAGCGGCACGAGCGCGAACAGCGGCACGAACAGCCACGCCATCGCGCCGAACGCGGAAAGCCGCCGCATGATCGAGAAATGCGTCGCACCAGCTGCTTCGAGCGGCGTGAAGTAGCGCGGGTCGATCGTGACGAACTGGAGCCGCAGGCTGTGCGGCGAGCGGTTCGTGATCCGCAGGAACACCGGCTGAATACCGCGCCTCGCCAGATCGACGCCGAAGACCCGCTTGGCCTCCGCCGCCGACAGCACGGCCACGGTCACCGCCGCGTGATCGTTCTCCTGCGAGACGGAACGCTCCAGAAATCCCGTAAACGCCTCATCCGGCTCATACGGCGTCGTGATCAGCCGCCAGAGATGCGTGAGGAGTGGCATGGCAAAAAAGTGGCCCGGAGCCTGAGGCCCCGGGCCACGATGTGAGTCGGATTCGTGTGGGCCGTGCCTCAGTCAACCAGCGAGCACGAGGCCTCGACGACGGCGCCGATCTTGTCGTCGGACAACGCCCCCTTCGCGAAGGCGTGGTTCGCCTTCACGGTGCCCCCCTTGTAGCAGATCACCGTCAGGTCGGCGTCGGGGGAGATCTTGAGGTCCGGCGGGCCGTCCTTCGTGTCTTCCGGCACGACGAAGGCGAGCCGCTTGATGCCGTGCTTCGCGACGAAGTCGGCAGACGCCTTCTTGAGGGTCTCGGCATCGGAGCCGATCATGTTGACGAAGCCGGTGAGCTTGTCGTCGGCATGCTCCTCGAGCTCTTCGTCGAGTTCCTTGAGCAGCTTGGCGAGCTTCTCGTCGGCGGTGCGGGCGAAGATCATCACGACGGGCCGGGCGCCCATCTTGCACCGGTAGCAGAGGGTGCGGCCGTCAGTCACGCCGTCATCGGGATTGCCCGTCACCTTCGTGACCGTGAACGCACCGACCATGTCGCCCACCGCGGGGCCACTCGTCACCTCGGCCGACGCGACGGCTGCCACGCCGAACACCAAGGCCACCGCCATCGCACATGCTGAACGCATCTTGACGCTCCTGGAAGGGAAAGGTCTGGGAAGGCTAGACGGCGCCGAAGGAAGCGCCGGCGGGATCAACTTGAGACCGTCAGCCTATCGCAGGTACGATTCCAGAGGCAAATTTTCGGTTGGAGGCGACAGTTTTTCATGCCCTGCTGGTGAAAGGACGATCTCGCGAGCGGCCGCGGATCGTCGATCTGCTCTTGGAGTAGCCCGATGGGACGGTTTTTCGGCAAGGTGACGACCGGCGGCGGGTTCCGCGCGGTCATGTACACGTTTAAGAAGTCGCGGCAGGCCGGCGGCCTCTGGACGTTCTGGAAGGCCATGCGGTCCAAGAACGCCTGCAAGACCTGCGCGGTCGGCATGGGCGGCCAGGCCGGCGGCATGGTGAACGAGGCGGGCCACTTTCCCGAGGTCTGCAAGAAGTCGTTTCAGGCGATGGTCGCCGACATGCAGGGGGCCGTGAAGCCGACCTTCTTCGAAACCTACTCCGTTCCACAGCTGCGGGCCTTCACGCCCTACCAGATGGAGCACTCCGGCCGGCTCGTGCAGCCGATGCTGCTCGAGAAGGGTTCCCAGCACTACCGGCCGATCGAGTGGAGCGAGGCGATGGAACGGATCGCCGCGAAGCTCCGGAAGACCCGGCCGGAGGAATCGTTCTTCTACTTCAGCGGCCGCTCGAGCAACGAGGCGGGCTTCCTGCTCCAGCTGTTCGCCCGGCTCTACGGCACGAACCACGTCAACAACTGCAGCTACTACTGCCATCAGGCCAGCGGCGTGGGGCTCGCCAGCGTGATCGGCACCGGCGCCGGCACCGTGAAGCTCGACGACATGGAGCATGCCGACTGCGTGTTTCTGATCGGCGGCAATCCGGCCAGCAACCATCCCCGCATGATGCGAACCCTGATGATGGTCCGCCGCAGCGGGGGCAAGGTGATCGTGGTCAATCCGATCGTCGAGACGGGGATGGTGAATTTCTCCGTGCCGAGCGACGCCTGGGCCTTGCTCTTCGGCGCCGAGATCGCGAGCACCTACGTGCAGCCCTACGTGGGGGGCGACCTCGCGATGGTCTACGGGCTGATGAAGCGGCTGCGGGAACTGCATGCGGCCGCGCCGCGGAACGCCGCCGGTGAGCTGATCGTCGACGAGGAGTTCCTGAGCCGGCACTGCGTTGGCTGGCCCGAACTCGCCGCACGGCTCGACGCGATTTCGTGGGACGACATCGTCCGCACGTCGGGCGTGTCGAAGCGGGAGATCGACGACATGGCCGCCCAGTATGCGGCCAGCAAGCGGGCCGTCTTCGCCTGGACGATGGGCGTGACGCATCACCTCCACGGCGCGGCGACCGTGCAGGCGATCGCCCAGCTCGCCCTCATGCGGCGGATGGTGGGCCGGCCCGGCGCCGGCCTGCAGCCGATCCGTGGGCACTCCAACATCCAGGGCATGGGCACCGTCGGCGTCACCCCCACGCTCAAGAAGGCGATCTTCGACCGGCTCGAGAGCCACTACGAGGTGAAGCTGCCCACGACGAAGGGCTACGACACGCTCGAATGCCTCGACGCAGCCGACGAGGGGAAGATGCGGTTCGCCTTCTGTCTCGGCGGCAATCTCTACGGCGCCAGCCCTGACGCGACCTATGCGAAGCGGGCGATGAAGAAGATCGAAACGGTCGTCTACATGAACACCTCGCTCAACACCGGCCACGCCTGGGGCACCGGCGGCGAGGAGACGATCATCCTCCCCGTGCTCGCCCGCGACGAGGAGCCGGAGCCCTCCACGCAGGAGAGCATGTTCAGCTACATCCGCCTCTCCGACGGCGGCCCGCCGCGGCATGTGGGCCCCCGGGCCGAGGTGGAGATCATCGCCGACATCGCCCGCCGTGTACTCGGCGAAACCGGCCCCGTGAACTGGCGGGACATGGCCCATACGAGCACGATTCGCAAGGCGATCGCGGCGATCGTGCCGGGCATGGAGCAGATCGCGGAGATCGAGAAGACGAAGAAAGAGTTTTCGATCCCCGGGCGTGCTCTCGACAAGCCGTCGTTCCCCACGCCGGATGGCCTCGCCCACCTCTTCGTGCACGACCTGCCGGAGCCACCGGAGGGCGTCCAGCTGATGACGATCCGCAGCGAGGGGCAGTTCAACACGGTCGTCTACGAGGAGGAAGACCTCTACCGCAACCAGACGCGGCGGGACATCGTGATGATGCACCCCGACGACATCGCGAAGTTCGGCCTGCAGGCGGGCGGGAAGTGCCGGATCACGAGCACCGCGGGAGAGATGCGGGGCCAGATCGTGTCGGCCTACGACCAGATCCGGCCGGGCTGCGTGGCGATGTATTACCCCGAGAGCAACGTGCTCGTGCCGAAGGCGGCCGACCCGCTCTCGCGAACGCCGGCCTACAAGAGCGTCGCGGTGACGTTGGCTCCGGACGACGGCACCGTGCGGATCACGAAGCCGCGGCCGGAACTCGTTGCCGCCGGCACGCCCCGTGACAAGATGAACCAGTGCGGGTGAGTCGCTCGGCCTGACTCGCCCAACCCGGCTTCGGGCTACCTGTGCCCTGTCGCCGGACGCTCGCTTCGGGCATCCATGCCCTCCGCTCGCTCGATGCTG